>JAOUJX010000042.1 GCA_029882955.1 Gammaproteobacteria bacterium | reverse complement strand
TGACAGTTGAGCCGGTGGCGCCTTTTTCCCTGGCGGCGCGAACGATTTTTTCGGTAATCGAATCTTCGGTAAATGCGATGATTAATTTAAAGTGCATAACTTGATCTCCTTAGTTTGGAGGTTGTTTGCTGCGCCTGGCCTGCCACTCGGATAACTGAGCGTAAGCCATAACAGACATAATTGGAAACAGACTGGCAAAGGCGATCAGGCCAAAGCCATCGAGCAGTGGATTGCGCCCCGGCACTGTAGTCGACAGGCCAAGTCCCAGTGCCGCGACCAGCGGAACAGTCACCGTCGAGGTGGTAACCCCGCCCGAATCGTAAGCCAGAGCGATAATCATACGAGGTGCGTAAAGGGTTTGTATGACGACGAAAACATAGCCGGTGATGATGTACCAGTACAACGGTGTACCGGTGACGATACGATAGACGCCGAGAGCAATGCCGATGGCGACACCAATCGCGACAGCGATGCGTAGCCCCCAGACGCCGATGCTACCGGCTGAAACCTGATTCGCCTTGATCGCGACTGCGAGCAACGAGGGTTCGGCGATAGTAGTAGCGAAGCCGATGGCGAAGGCAAACAGATAAACCCATTTGTAATCCGACCATTCGATGATGCCGGAGGTATTTCCTGCGGTGATAAAGGCGGGGTCGGTTAATTGCTGTGCCATGAGTTTTCCGAGTGGAAATAAAGCAGCTTCCAGTCCTTCCAGGAAAAATCCCAGTCCCAGTAGTACGAGGATGAATCCGGCGACAATTTTTCTCAGGTTTGGAATCGGTCGGCGCAGTACCAGTAACTGGAAGCCAAAGATAATAATCGCTATCGGTAAGACATCCCAGATGGTGGCGGCTATGGTCAGTAGTAAATCAATAATCAACTGCATAAGCGCAATCAAACTACCATGCCGTAAGCCATGACGAAAATCATGGGTGTTAACGAGGCAAAAGCGATTAAGCCGAAGCCGTCGATCATCGGGTTGCGTCCTTTGATTGAACTGGCGAGGCCAACACCCAATGCGGTAACCAGTGGCACTGTGATGGTCGAAGTGGTGACACCGCCGGAGTCGTAGGCGATACCGATGATTTCTTTAGGCGCGAACACGGTCATAATAACAACGCCGATATAACCACCGATAATTAAATACTGAATCGGCCAGCCTTTAAGAATGCGAAACACGCCGATCACAATGGCGAAACCAACCGAAACAGCAACGGTAATGCGCAGGCCAAAAGCGTAGGCGTTCATGGACTGCTCGCTATTTTCAATCATATTACCGATAGCAGCGACTGTTGCCGCCTCTTTGGCAACCGCGATTAGCGCCGGTTCGGCAACCGTGGTGCCGAAGCCTAAAGCGAAGGCAAACAACAATAACCAGGTCAGGCTACCCTTGCTGGCGAAGGCGTAGGCCATCGATTCGCCAATCGGAAATAAGCCCATGTTGAGGCCCTGCACGAATAAGGTTAAACCGATAACGACAAAAATTATGCCGGTTAGTATTTCACCAAAATTGGGAATCGGCTGCTGCAGAATCACCAGCTGGAAAAAACCAATCACGACGATGATGGGGAGTAAATCACGCAGGCTATCGAGCAATGATGAAAAAATCGCCTTGAGTGATTTCATGAAACCCAGAAGTTAATGGTGTGATGATGGACTATATCAGTACAATCAAGACAGGCAAATGATCAAAATCAATAATATGAAGGTGGTGGATAGTTAAGCACAAAAGGGGAATCAGCATGGCCAAAAATATCATATTATGTGCCGATGGTACCGGTAACCGTGGGGGTTACACGCCCAATAGTAATATCTACAAAATGTATCACGCTATCGTAGGGCTAGTGACGGTGGCTGGTTATCTGTTGTTCCGCAAGCTATACATTATTTCCCCGGAGCCTCACCCGCTGTTTTGATCTGGTTAGTCTGGTTTCGATAGCCATTTCGCAATGGCGTCGATACCCGGTAAAAAAAGCATCGCGCAAATCATCATTACCATCGCTGTGGCGGTACTGTTATTTTCGGACATGCTTCGTCTTAGTTGAATTGAACTCGGTTGGTGATATGTGTTCTGTTCTTTTGAGCGGACGTTGATATGTGATGATTAGTTATTTTTTTTGATGCTTTAACATGGATGCAATTTCTTCCACTCTATCCCAGGTTATCCCCTTTTTTTGTTCCTCAACTAATGGATGATCGTGATCACGAAGCACGATTGTTGGTCGTACCCCGACGGGTTGGGTAAAAATATCAGTTTTTAAATTAATTGTTTCAGGGTAGAAAGGTAAGGTCGTGGACAGCAAGCCAAAATAAGGTGGCTCATTTTCCCTGCCAGGGTTTTCCCATAGTTCCGAAGATCGATAAAAATCATCCTCGCTCAAAGTAACCCAAACTGCCCAGTTGAAGGTCTCCTTTCTGTCAACGATGGGTAAAAATATATTTCCCAATATAAAAAAATATTTGCCGTATATAATGCATTGATCTTCGGTGATTGAACACTCGGCTTCTCTGTCTAAATAGGGTACATCATTGTACGCAGCCGGAACTTTCGCACCATAACCTAAAGACGGGCCTTCGTGTAATTCATTGCATGTTTTACAGCAGTATGTGTTCATGTTATTCCTCAACTAACTGCAAAACCGCCCAATATACAAGAATGGTGAATATCCGTAAATGCTATTGCCGGATGGCTGGCTCTATTTGATTAATGTCCCTTATGGCCGTTAGTTCGTTTTTTAAGATCGGAGGGCAAGAATAGGTCTGGAGCGATCATTCCTGATTATGCTACCCGGTTTTCAATAGGACTGGTTCTAAATTACAATTTTGAAAAATAGAGATAGATCCATTCCCCGTCTGCTTGGCACTATACATAGCGGTATCGGCATCTTTAATTAGCTCCTCGGGATTCGTGTCCTCAACTGTCATGAACCTTACACCAATGCTCGAACTGACCTGGCAAGTGACTCCTTTGAAATCTATAGGCTCGCTCAACAATTTAATAATCCTCCCGGTTGTTGTCAGCGCTCTGTTATTTGCAGTTTTTTGGTCAGTGCCAAGCTGATCCAGTACAACTATAAATTCATCTCCACCTACACGACTGACTATATCTCCAGCGCGCACTATAGATTTCAAGCGATTGACGGACTCAATAAGTATGGCGTCTCCGGCCTCGTGCCCGTGATTGTCATTTATGGCTTTAAATCCATCCAGGTCGATATACAACAGCGCTCCAAATGAATGATACCTGGTCAGGCGCGATATCATATTTTCCAGAAATTCTAATAATAAACGGCGATTTGCTGAATGTGTCAATGGGTCGTGATTTATCAAGTACTGGATCTGATCCAAAAACTCATCGTGTTCGGCAACATAAGGCTTGACTATCCAGGTATATATTATTGGTGCGGAAATAACGATCAACATGACCACATCGAGAAGAGCGATTTGATACGGGCCTAGATCAAGGGGCAAATATATTAAAAAAATCATAATAGCCAGCTCTACCAAAGCTATTATGGTACCGATGCGTAATATTGCTGATATTATCGATGTTGTTTTCATAGATTGATACGGAATTAATTTTTTCAGACGTGGGGACGGCGAGGTTCACTCCCGAAACTACAGGTTACGACCATGGTGTCAAATAATTTAGATATAGACAATCTTTCCAAGGATATTAAAGTAGCTGTTGTGTCGTTAAATCTGTTCGGAACATTAAAAATATCTATACGAATGATTAGAGTATGGGGGTTAACATTCCCCAATAATTAGCCCTACATACTATCAGGCATTCTCACCTTCCTCTCTGTCTCCCTCGTTTAAATTACAAAAACTAGAGCTCCATCACAATATTTGTATGCCCGCTATTGGCCCGGATCAGGGCCCATACTTTATAGGATATCCATTATGCTGCCACCAACGGACACCCTCGTCTAGTACGGCTGTATTTTTATAGCCGTTGCTTCTGAGCGCATCGGTCATTTGGTCCGAGTATTTATGAGGGCAGGCACAATAGGAAATAATCCAGGTGTCGTCTTCCGGTAACAGCATCATAGTTGATTCTGGGTCGTAAGCGGGAGCCGGAATCGCACCCGGTATATGCGCCAGGTACCAGTCCGATGGTGGGCGGGTGTCCAGCAGGATTAGCCTGGCTCCGTTACGTATTGCTGTGTCCAGCTGCTCCGCCGAAACGTATCGACCTTCTCGTAATGAAAACTGCGGTGGTGGCCCATCAGGATTAAGTACCACTTCTGGAAACTCAGCGAATTCCGGTACCTCGAATCTTTCTGGAACCTCTCGTTTCCAGCTACGGATTAGTGCTACCAAATCGTCGATGGTATCTTCCGATATCTGGTCTCGGTAAGCCGACATCGGCGTACCTCGGCGACCATTCGATATGGCCAAACGTATCTGTTCATCGGAGGCCGAAGATAAAAATTCAGGATTATTAAGACTAGTCGCCGTTACACCCTGACCTTGATAACCATGGCAAACAGCACAGGACTGGTCGTATGCGATGCGGCCCGACACAGGATCGCCAAGAATGGGTTCGGCCGTCATATCCAGGGACTCGTCAAGCTGCCAGCTGCGAATCAAGCTGACAAGTGAATCGATATCTGTTTCGTCGAGTGGGCCTCCGTAACGCTTGTCGTGTGCTGCCATCGCAGTTCCAGGGCGACCGTTTGCGATACTCCGCCATAGAAATTCATCACTCACCGAAACCAGGAAGTCCTGATTCCCCAGCGCATTAGCGTTATCTGCGGCATATCCCTCACCATTGTCACCGTGGCAGAGCGCACAATATCTGGTATATACCTGCTGTCCTCGCGCGAGCAACACATCGCTTTCGGTATTGGGGAGATTATCTTCGGAAATGCCTTTCCCCGCCCCGGCGACTCCCGTAATAAGCGCGGTCACTAAGATGACTAACAAGGTCAAGTCTGGCCAAATGCCCGTTTTCATGTCCCTCTCCTTCGATATTGACCCTGCATTCTTTTAGACTGGGCCTGTCTTAAATCAGATGGTTTAGCGCCAACTTTATACTGGCAGGTTTATTTCTACAATGCTTTATTCTGCAGCAACCAGCGAAGCTTGTTATTGCCTGCTCGGCCTTTTTGCCAGCTTCCTTTGTAGTGTTCTTCGGTGCATGCCCATCGCCCGCGCAGCCGCAGAGATATTGCCATGATGATCACCGAGCACCTTTTGCAGGTGCTCCCATTCCACGCGTTTCACCGACATGGATTGTGTTGGAATATTGACACTGGCATTGCCCTCATCGTGATAAAAGGCCTCAATGATGTCGTCCACCGGGGCTGGTTTCGTCAGATAGTGGACGGCACCGAGTTTGATCGATTCTACCGCGGTGCTGATACTGGCATATCCCGTTAATACCACTATCCGAATGCCGGGTTCTTTTGCTATCAATGTCTTGATCACGTTAAGACCTGAGTCCTTAGATATACGTAAGTCGACGATGGCAAATTCAGGGTGTTGCCTCTCGCTAATTTCGGCAGCGGCTGCCGCGCTATGTGCGATCTCTACACTATATTCTCGCCGCCTGAGCGCTTTAGACAAAACCTGGCAAAATACCTCATCGTCGTCCACCAGCAATAGATTGGGTTGGTCAGGATTAGTCTCAGTCATTATCTTAAGGAATCAGTGGTAAATGAATGGTTGTGCAGGTTCCCCGAGGCTCCAACCGGTTAAAACTAACACCACCGCCACTCCGGCGTAGTGTGTTGATAGCAAGAAATAAACCGATGCCCATGCCGTCCGGTTTGTCGGAAAATCTGGTTTCACCCGCCATCTCGATTTGCTCATCACTCATTCCCGGTCCGTTGTCGGAAATTTCGATTAACAGTTTATTTTGAAGCGTACGGGTCTTAATCAAGATCGAATCTGACGATGCTTCGGCGGCATTATTGAGCAGGTTTATGACTGCCTGGGATATAGTTTTATCAAATAGCAGGTGATGCTGGTCTGAATGTTGGCTCTCGAATTGAAATACGATTCCCGGGTGCGAATTTTTCCACTGACGCATCATTTTGTCGATGAAAGTATCGGGGGAGAGTAGAAAGCCCTCGTCAGCGCGTGATTCACCAGCCGAGTCGGACAGGACAGACAGTATCTTCTTACAGCGAACTATCTGGTCGTGTAATATTTTCTGATTTTCGAATAAATCAGGATGTTTGTCAGGATCATATCCATGAGTTATTTCATCACTGATCACGGCGAGACTGGCCAACGGTGTACCCAGTTCATGTGCTGTGCCAGCCGCCAGGGTACCTAAAACGACCATTTGTTGATCGTGTGATTCTCGTTGGCGAGCCTCGCTAATCGCCTGATCTCTCGCTCTTAATTCCCTGGAGAAATAGGTAATAAACCAGGTCACCAGTAATGCGCTGATCAGAAAACCAAACCACATTCCGAGCACATGCTGATAAAACTGATCGTGGCCGGATAATGATTGCTGGGGATCATGCGTCAGAAAAGAGAAGGGCAGGTAAAATTTG
Source organism: Gammaproteobacteria bacterium (assembly GCA_029882955.1). Taxonomy (GTDB): domain Bacteria; phylum Pseudomonadota; class Gammaproteobacteria. The sequence goes on along the minus strand of JAOUJX010000042.1, from coordinate 9,657 downwards.
AGTAACAGGTTGTACAGAAAAATGGTCAGTATTACCAGGAACCAGGTACGGATACCCGGTATTACCGTGGCGGAGATGGCCAGCGGTATCAGGTAATAAAAAGTGAAGGGATTTGTGGCACCCCCAGCAAAATACAGCACCACCGAAAAGGATAGAATGTCGATTAATAACTGGATGAATATGGTCCTTTCGGTGATTTCCCTGCCCGACTTCATCAATAATCGGGTAATCAAATTAAACACAGCCATGGACAGTAAAATAATACTGAAAGGCATAATCGGTAGATTGATCTTCAGGCCGAGTATAACTATCGCTAACATCAGGATGACGAAGGCAATCGTGATATAACGCTGGAAATATAACTGGTGCAGAATTCTGGCTGAGCTTAGGATTTCGCCTGTCGACATGAATAACCAACCGTTATTAAAGGAACGAGTATATTAATTTTTCCAGCGAGCCAGCCATCGATCTAGAAAACCTGAAAACCAGTCGGTGATGACGTCGTCGTGCTGTTTGGCATAATCAAGCTGCTGTTTTCGGCTGACCGGGTCGAGTCCTTCGGATTCGTAATCATCGTTGGTACTAAACCATGATCCGATCACCGACTGCGTTACTTCCGGGTGAAACTGCAGGCTGTAAAAATTATCTTTATAACGGAATGCCTGGTTGGTGAATCGATCGCTACTGCATAACAGGGTTGAATCGGCGGGCAGTTCGAAGCCTTCTTTGTGCCATTGAAATAGCTTTGACGGCATGGAGGCGAAATCTTCTGCCTGCTGATTAGGAGTGATGTCGGTGAATCCGACCTCGGTTAAGTCGTTCTCGTGTCTTGCTACTTCGGCACCTAGTACCTTTGCGAGTATTTGACCACCGAAGCAGATGCCGAGATAGGCGCAGCTGGTTTTCAGGCAGTGTTCGACCCAATCTATTTCGGCTTTAATCCATGGCTCAGGATCGTTGACGCTGTCCCGGCTGCCAAAGATGATTGCGGCACGATAAACCGCTGGATCGGGTAACGGCTCGCCTTCCATCGGATAACACCAGTCGACCTGGTAACCTTTTTCCTCCAGCAATCCACTGCAGCGGTCACCCGTCCAGGTTCGGGAATGTTTTAATATGATGACCCTGTTTTCTGCCCCGAAATTGTCGCTTACAGTCATGCTTCGGTGCGCCCCCGGAATCGATTAAAGGCCAGTCTGGTTTGTAATCCAATATCGAAAAATGGTCCTGGCGGTAGCAGGTTAGGTTTGTCCTGATTGAGTAGCTGTGCCAGTTCATCGGATTCGTTGCCGAGGGCTAAATCGACGATTAGTTTACCGAACAGGCTACCCATGGCGATACCGCCGGCGTTGTAGCAGCCGGCGAAAAACAGGTTGTCGTTAACTTGCTCGAATACCGGTTTGGAATTGCGGCTAATGCAGACATTGCCCGACCAGCTGTATTCGAATTCGAGGTTGGTTAAACCGGGGAAGCGTTTTCTCAGTCCAGAATAGTTGCGTTCCCGCCGGGTGGCTAATGCATTTTGGTCCATGGCCAGGCCCGGCCACCATTCGACGGTATTACGAACCAGGATACGGCGGTCATTCGTTAATCTTACAGTTGCACCCATCGAGCTGGCCGATAACACGCCCCAGGGCCTCGGGCTGCCAATCGCGGCGTATTCTGATTCGCTTAACTGGCGAGTCAAACTCCCGGTAAGGGTCAGAGGAAATACCCGGTTAGTTTTAAAACCGTTTCTCGGCATTAATGCGTTAACCGCAATAATCGCCCGGTTGGCTGATACGCTACCGTTAATCGACTTCAGGTATAGGGTATTGCCCTGGCTCATTTCGATGACCGGAGAGTGTTCGTAGAGCTGAACTGTGTCGGGCAGATTTTCAATCAATCCATTCACCAGAGCCGCCGGGTTAACCAGAACGCCGGATTTTGTCTGCACAGCATACTGGTAGAATTCGGTCCCCAGTCGCTCGGACAATCTCTCTTTTGTCCAGACCTGGTGCTCGAGGCCTGCGCGGTGCAGAAAACCTTCAAAGTTTTTCAACTTGGGGATATTACGATTGTCGGCTGCGCAATGAAATTTACCAGATTCGTCCCAGTCGCATGGAATATTGTATTGCTCGACTCGCTGCCGTAGTAAATCCAGACCGGCTTTGTTTAACCTGTTTTTGGCCAACTGGGTCTGTTCATCGGCCAGTGTCGAACCACCGTCGTTGAGCGTGATATCGACGATGTAGCCGGAGTTTCTCGAACTGGCGCCTTTGCCTGCCTGTTCGGCGTCAAGTAATACAATGGAGTCCGTAGGGTTCAGTTCAGCGATGCGATAGGCAGCTGCGAGACCGGTGAAGCCTGCGCCAACGATTACCCAGTCCGCCTGTATGTTTTGCTCTAAACGAGGGAAGGAGGGTGCTTTCGAAGTAGTATGTACCCAGCCACAGGTTTCATCGTTTATGGTTTGCCAGGTATTTTGGTTGATCAATTTCATTGTTCAACTACACCATCGGTATTAAATGAGAAACATCGTTATCGAATGACCAGGACTCGAGCTTGTTTTCGATACTATGGAGTGGGTATTTAGGCACTAAAATTCACTATGATATTTGAATGCTGCCAATATAAGCTTAGGTGAATCTATTGGCAAATGTCTCATTTAAGCGCGTACCGGTGAATTCACCCTTTTAAACTAGTCTAGCTTTCTTATAAGCGGTCATTGGAGAAAAGTGATGGAACGGCGAGAGTCTGGTCTTGCTCCGAATTGGTGGACATCCAGGAATAGGCATAAGGAGCGCCAGGAGGTCTCAAATGACAAAACCGAAGCGATACAAACGTATAGTGCGGAGCCCAAGCGAGAAGCGATTAGAAGGGCCAACCAGGAAGGTTCCGTCGGCGACGGTGTCAGAAAAATATTTATGATAGCTTAGGTAAGATCCCCATTATGGCTATTTCCTTGATTTTGGATAAAAACCATATAGTATTTGATGTGCCAGTATGTCTGCGCCAAACTCTTATAATTTCTCTTAGGTTTTCCTCTAAATCTCCTGGGGTTTCCCTCTAAATCGCCTGGTCGAAATTCAAAGGCAGGAAGGCCGGGGTATCGGTTAAACCAATTTAAGTTCTCCTGGCACAATCTGGAGTTTATGTAATATTTAATTCAGGAAAAGAATGCCGATGGATACACTAAAAATATTAAAAAAACACTGTCGAGCACTAAAATATTTAACCGATAAAGAAATGGAACAGCTGGTTCAGGCATCTTCTTTGCAACAAGTTAGCAAAGGCAATTGCTTTGTCACCAGTGGCGATCCTATCGAGCAGGTTTATATTATTCTAGATGGTCAGGTAAATTCACTTTTGACCACGGAAGATAATGAAAGGAAAATCCTGGAGCACGAGAAAACAGGATACATACTCGGCGAGGCTGAGCTTCAGAACGAAGCTTGTTACCAATGCGATTTAATCGCTGAGGAAGACTCCACATTATTGTGTATTCCGTACAGTCACTACATGCATATCCTGGCATTGAAGGAGCAGGTGATTGATGATTTATCAGCCTATGCGCATCCAAAGACCTATCGATTACTGGTAGCAAAATACCTGTCAAACTTGTTCAGCGCCTCTAAGCTCGACATTTCCACTGCAACAGACAAATCGAATGTAGAACAGGAGTGGCACGAATTTGAAGCCAAGGTCTTCGATGAATTATTGGATACTGTCGAATGGATTAATCTTAGTCGCGGAGAGTATTTGTTTCGTATGAACGACAAGGCGACTGGTGCCTACATCCTGGTATCAGGTGTGATGGCAGTGACTCTGTCACAAGAGGATGGTGAGATAGAAATAGATCGGGTCACTCATGGAGGAATTATCGGAGAAATAGGGTTGGTCGCAGATGAAGGTAGAAGCGCAAATCTTGTCGCGATTAGAAATTGCGAGCTATTTAAAATATCCGCAGAGCACTTTAGAAATATAGCTGATCAATACCCGCGTTCGATGTTTAACATCTATCGCACCATATCTGAAAGATTTATTCATGGCAGAAATCAAACAGCCTATCGTCCCAAAAAACCCAATATCGCTTTATTTACAGCATCCGAGACTACCGACACGGCTGAGTTTTTAGTGGCATTACATGAACATTTCGACCTGCTTGGGTCAACCCAACTGCTGACGAGCGAGGAGGTTGATGCAAAGCTGGCTACACCGGGGGTAGCTAATATAGCGCAATCGGAGACGATTAACATTGGATTGATGCACTGGCTCAATAGCCTTGAAGACCGTTCTGACTACGTCCTCTACAGCGCTGACGAAGATTGGAGTAACTGGAGTTTGCGATGTATTGCGCAAGCTGATGAGGTGGTTATTATTGCCGATACCGATAAAAATGGTGATTTTGAAACCTTCCGTAAAAATGTACTACCGACAGGACAAAAATGGAGCCTGGTGTTGTTACATCCAGAAAATCTCGATCGGCCTCGTCATACCGCTGAATGGATGAAAAACTCGGAAGCGGCGCGCGTATTTCATGTTCGCAAGAATCATAAAGCCGATATTGCGAGACTTGCTCGCATCCTCTCAGGCAAGGCATTTAGCCTGGTTCTAGGCGGGGGTGGTGCCAGAGGTTTTGCTCATATTGGTGTACTGCGAGCTTTGAAAGAACTTGATATACCGATTGATATGATCGGAGGCACCAGTATTGGCGCACCGATAGCGGGGCTTGTTGCGCAGGGATACCAACCCGAAGACGTTAAAGCACTGACAAAAAAACAGTTCCAACGACTCATCGACTGGACTTTGCCACTGACTTCGATGATCCGGGGTAAACGGATCGCAAGTACAATACAACGACATACAGGCGATTGGGAGATAGAGGATTATTGGATACCTTTTTTTTGCATCTCCACCAACCTGACGCAAGCCCATCAGGTTGTTCATCAACGCGGTAATAGCGCCAAAGCCATCCGAGCTAGTGTTTCAATCCCGGGCATACTGCCACCGGTTCCGTTCGAGGGTAATCTGCTGGTCGATGGTGGTGTACTGAATAACCTGCCAATCAGTGTGATGCGTGCATTGAACCCATCGGGTACTGTGATGGCGATTGACGTCGTGCCACCGACAGGCCCCCGGGCTAAGCTGGATTACGGGGCCGAACTCTCGGGTTGGCGAATCCTGCTTAGTTCATTGAATCCATTCCAGAAAAAAATCAGCTCTCCGAGTATCGGCGCCGTCCTCATGCAATCATTTATTCTAGGCTCCAGTATCGCCAGGAAAAACGACCTGAAACAGGGACTGGCAGATTACTACCAGAACATCCACATCAAGAACGTAGGCCTGTTGGAGTTTGACAAGGTCGATTATGCTGAAATCCTGGGCTATCAATCCTGCTTGCAACCGATCAAAGACTGGTGGCAAAAAGAAGAAAAAGTATAGGGAATATAAAAGCTGTATTTTCAAATAACCAGCGCAAATCGCGCTGGATTCATTTCTTGAAAATATGCGGCGTTATCAAACGGGGAAGCTTTTGATGAATGTGGTTCGGCCCGAGTTGGGGTATTGATTTGGGGGTTATTTCTTCGCCAGTTTATTGTCGCCGACAAAATTAACCAGCACCATGCCGCTGTACTTTTTGCCTTTATAAAACTCAACGCGAAATTTATTCGCCTGTTTATCGACCGAAAAGCGCGGCAAAATTTCGTGCCTACGGATCGATAGTCCAGATTCATTGGAATATCCAGTGCGTTTAAAGCCAATGATATTGACCCGATGATCTTTTATCGGGGTCACCGAAAAAGATTCGTTCACATCGACCACAGTGCCAAGTGGTACCAGTCGGTTTTTACCGTCGATTTCGAAATCGGCCTGTTGTAACGAATCGTCGAATATAAAATGCTGCGGATCGAGGAAGGTCACTCCCCGGTTTCCGTAGCGAACTTTGTAACCCTGGTTCGATTTGACCACCGCCACCAACGGGTTATTGGCTGTAAACTCCATCGGCGAACGTTTTTTCATCGGCACATAACCGATGGATCGACGTGAGTCATCCAGGTCGAGCCGAATTTTATTGTCGAACAGTGCGAGCTGGATATTGCTACCGATCTTGTCGAATACTGATTTCTCGGTGAGTTTAAAATTACGCGAATAGGTTATGCCCATGGTATCCATCATCGATTCCAGTACGCGTAAATGCTGTAGTGTCCGGACATGAGTGGGATAATTTTTACTGGCTTCTATACCCATCGCTGCCTTGCCATTATTTATGGCAAAATAGGTCAGGGTCTTTTCCATTTCTTTATCGCCTTCACGGGTACGCGTATTTTTCAGGCGAAATTGTGCTTTGGAGTCGGCTGTGTCGCGGTTGGCACTGGCTATAACCCGTCTGGCTACGGATTCGATGTCACCATAGTGTTTTGCTGGAATAGTCGACTGGTCGATAACAATACTCTGTCCCCAGCGTTGTGAGTTCTCATCCTTGTCGATATATTCTTCATGGTAAAAACCACTGCCGTCGTGTAGATTTAATATCATACTGACCTGGGGATCTTTAATGATGGCCTTAATTTTGCCAATTGTTTCAAACTCAGGATCGCTATTTCTTAGCGTAGAAAATTTACGATTCATGTCACCGTAGATGCCACGCGAGCGTCTGATAATGCTATCGAAATTTAAATTCGGTACGATCCAGACCTGTCCTTTGGTAACCTGGTAATCGTTAACCAGGAGTGAGGCAGCGGTAAAGCCTCCCGGTTCGTCGCCCTGTATGCCGCCGATTACCAGCAGGGTAGGGCCCGTGACGCCGGAATCGAGTTTATGCAGGGTGAATTCGAGTGCCGTGGCTACTTCGGAATAAAGCATTGCCAGGACGAATAAAGGAAGAAGTTTCCTCACTAGACGACCTTGATGTGCCAGGGTTCGTAACGAACGCCAAATGGATTATTTTCAGGGTAACGAATGTCTATATAGCCCAGATCCGCAAGCTTTTTGAATTCATCGGTGTTGGCAAATTCGGCGGTAAAATTACGTCTGCCGAAATTAACCTTGCCAACATCGAAGTCTCCGATAGCATGGAACGAATGGCCCGGAGGTGCAAGAGAGTAAGAGGCTGTTGAAAGATTGCCACCAACCTGGGTGGCCTTGTTCAGGAACAGGTATACCTGTTTGACCACGCTACGTATGCCCGATGTTAATACGATGTCATCCCCAATATCTTTACGAATCTTATCGTACATTTTAATTGAGCTACCCTTGAATAGATAATGACCTGTACCCGGAATTTTTTTAATCTCCTTTCTGGGGATAGTGGAGGAGATCTGGGTCACAACTTTCTCACCATAAAAGCCCATATTATCCGCATCGCTGGAAAACACTTCTTCGATTAAATCCAGCTCCGCTTTCTCGAATGCACCGATGCTTGACTGCCTTTTCGCCAGCTTTAAAGACTGGTCCCAGCCGATGATATTGAAATTGCCATAACCGATATGGTTCTGTAATCGCTTTAGACGACTGACAGTGGATTTTAAAGTTTTAATACGATGGTCGTGTAATATCAAATCCGCAGGTCTTTCTCGATTTGTTTTTTTCGCCACAGCCAGATTATCAGCAATTTGCCAGTCCCAGTTATGGATATCCAGTTCCGGTGCTTTATAAGTATTGGTGATGAGGGTAGGCGGTGGCGTTTCCGGCCTGGGCGTGGCGACTTTAGTCTGATGCGCTTCGAGTTTCATACTACCGAGGAATAGACTGCCCGTCCCTAAAGTAACGGGTATGCCAGCTGCGCCAAGATAGGCGAGAAATTTTCTACGTGATTTGAACATTGGGTTTAAATAGTTTTCCTTTCAGCATAGTCGAGTTTGATGAAAAATCAACAGCTTATTAAGGCGCGGGGCTACCGAAGTTCGCGCAGAGTAATATAGTTGTCTAATCACACTTCGAATAGCCGCAGCTGCGGCAGGTCATGCAGCCCTCGATCATCTGCATATCGTAATGACCGCAGTTTGAGCAGGCGGGGACTCGGGGCGTTTGTCTGACTACGATCATTTCTGCTGTCGGGTCGCTGGGTTGCTGTGGTTGTTTAACGGCGATACTCAGAACGTTACCCGATACTGCATTGGGACGATAAGTCGTGCAGCCCTTACAACCCTGATCCCAGGCTGCCATATAAACATCTTTAAAGTTGTCGAAAGAGATATCCTCGGGGCAGTTAATGGTTTTCGAAATGGAACTGTCGACCCATTTCTGCGCGGCGGCCTGCATACGCACATGGTCAAGCGGGAGCAGTGTCTGGACGTTAACGAAGTGGTCGGGTAGCTCGGCTTTTGCGCCAAATTTGTCGCGGTAAACTTGGACGGCATAGTCCTCTACTACTTCTTCGGTACGTGAACCATCCTTTTGCAATACTTTTCGAATGTAGGAATAGGCGAATACCGGTTCGATCCCGGAGCTGACATTACCGGCATAAAGACTAATGGTGCCGGTTGGCGCGATGGATGTCAGGAGAGCATTACGAATACCGTGTTTAGCAATGGCTTCACGGACATCTTCGTCCATCTGCCGAAGTGAACTACTGGCCAGGTATTGCTCGCAATCGAATAGTGGAAAGGCGCCTTTCTCTTTGGCTATGTCTACCGAAGCCAGATAGGCTGCACGCGAGACCTGATGTAACCAGTGTTCGGTCTGTAGTGCGGCTGCTTCGGAGCCATAGCGCAGGCCGATCATCAGTAATGCGTCCGCCAGTCCCGTAACACCCAGTCCGATTCGTCGTTTGGCCTGGGCTTCGCGGGCTTGCGCTTCAAGCGGAAATTTGGAAACGTCGATGACATTATCCATCATTCGAACTGCCTTTGTGACCAGCTCGACTAGCTCCGTCTCGTCGATTCCTGCGTTATCGGTAAAAGGGTTTTTGACCAGTCGCGTCAGGTTAACCGAGCCGAGAAGGCAGGCGCCATAGGGTGGCAACGGCTGCTCACCGCAGGGGTTGGTCGCGACAATATCTTCGCAATAGGAGAGGTTATTCATCTGGTTGATTCGGTCGATGAAAATTACTCCCGGCTCTGCGTAGTCGTAGGTCGCTCGCATAATGCGATACCATAGATCACGCGCGTTAACTGTCTGGTACACCTTACCAGCGAACTGGAGCTCCCAGGGTTTATCCGATTTGACTGCTGCCATGAAAGTATCGGTAATCAGCACCGACATGTTAAACATTCTTAATCGTGCCGGGTCTGATTTTGCTGTGATGAAGTCTTCAACATCGGGATGATCGCATCGCAGGGTCGCCATCATCGCACCGCGACGTGATCCAGCCGACATGATGGTACGGCACATTGAATCCCAGACATCCATAAAAGAAAGTGGTCCAGAAGCATCGGCTGCCATTCCCTTTACTTCCGCACCTTTGGGGCGAATTGTCGAAAAATCGTAACCAATGCCGCCGCCCTGTTGCAAGGTAAGCGCGGCCTCTTTTAAATTTTCGAAGATACTGGCCATGGAATCTTCGATAGTACCCATGACGAAGCAATTGAATAATGTCACTGATCGATCGGTGCCGGCACCAGCCATTATTCGACCTGCAGGTAGGAATTTGAAATCTTCGAGGATGTTATAAAACTCGGCTTCGAAATGTTCGGCATCGTCTTCATTCACCGCCAGTGCCCGGGCGACTCGCCG
>JAOUJX010000352.1 GCA_029882955.1 Gammaproteobacteria bacterium | reverse complement strand
AGTCGCTATTTCGTCTGCGATTAACAATACTTCATACTGATCGCACAGGGCTCTGGCTTTAGCCAGATAGTCGGCCGAATAGAAACGCATGCCACCGGCACCCTGCACTATTGGCTCAAGAATCATAGCTGCGATTTCATCATGGTGATGCTTAAGGAGTTTGTCGAGCGCATCAATATCCTCACCTCTGGCAGTATCACCGAACCCGCAGGCGGGTGATTCAACAAAAAACTGCCGTGTCAAAACATCGGTAAATAAACTGTGCATACCGGTCACGGGATCACAAACCGACATAGCGCCCATGGTGTCACCGTGATAGCCATTCCGTAAACTAAGAAACTTTTGTTTCCCGGGGCGTGATTTTGCGTTCCAGTACTGAATAGCCATTTTCATCGCAACTTCAACCGCTACTGAGCCCGAGTCGGCGAGAAACACTTTAGTCAACGGCTCGGGGGTTATCTCAACCAGCCTGTTTACCAGGTTTATCGCCGGTGCATGCGTTAAACCGCCAAACATAACATGCGCCATACTCTCTAGTTGTGTGGATATAGCCGCATTTAATGCCGGATGATTATAACCATGGATAGCACACCACCACGACGCCATGCCATCAATTATTTCATTGCCGTCACTCAGTTTTATACGTACACCATTCGCCGACTCAACCGGATAAACCGGAGTCCCGGCCTGCATAGCACTGTAAGGATGCCAGATGTGATCACGGTCAATAGCGAGTAGTGCTGCAGTGACGGGGCAATTGTTAACACTCATCTCAATTAATTTCCTGATGATATTGGTTTAAAATTCGAAGCTCGGCCGCTCTCTTGAGGTTGAGGGCTCCATTTAGGGCTACCATACTCTTGGCAGGATTCAATAAATAGCCTTGCGCCAAGTTCAGCTGCCTGTTGCTCTATAGCTTCGCGATCAGGGTTTTTCGGTCGATCGAATTTAGCCTTTTTTATTATATCGCCTGAGTCGAATTTGTCGCTCAGCAAGTGCAGGCTAACACCCAAATTACGCTCTTTCCTGGTTATCTGATCTTCAACGGGATTTGCTCCCCGATATTCGGGTAAGAGAGATGGGTGCAAATTCATTGCAGCCCTGTTAGCCCGTCGGCAAACCTGAGCACTCAACTTGTAAGGCCAACAGGCTACCAGGATAAAATCGATATCTCGGCCAGAAAGTTGATTGATTAGTTTGTCGGCCTGTCGCTCCGGGGCAAAAAAATACTCGATATTGTGACTCTTTGCGCGACGCTTCAACTCATTCGGAGTATCTAGCTGCGCAAGCAAGCGATCTGTTTGGCGGAACTCAAAAGCGGGAAACTCCGGGATTACTATCGCTCCGGGAATATGGCTCGACTCAGCTAGATGGTCTAAAACCCGGAGCGAAAAAAAGGTATTGCTGCCAAAGAAAAGCGTATTGGAGTTTTTATACATTAGGGGGTTTTATAGATCGTCGCCGGGTTGCGGCTGCAGGTATTCATTATTTTCCAGTTCTTCACAAAAGCCAAAATACGCCATATTAGTGATTCTCTGCGGATACAGAACACCATCTAGATGATCGCATTCGTGTTGCACGACCCGAGCGTGAAAACCATCCACTTCACGATCAATCAAATCACCCAGCTGATTAAAACCCTGATAACGAATACGCAGATAACGAGGCACCAGTCCGCGCATTCCCGGTACACTCAGGCAACCCTCCCAGGCCTCTTCTGTCTGATCATCCAACGGCGTAATCTGTGGATTGATTAAAACTGTTTCGGGTACAGTCGGTGCTTCCGGATAACGCGGATTAGTCTGGTAACCAAAAATTACCACGCGCAGATTAACCCCGATTTGTGGCGCTGCTAGCCCGGCACCATTTTCTGCGGCCATAGTATCCCACATATCCCGAAGTAGTTGATCGAGCTCTTCGGTGCCAAACTGCTCGAGTTCCAGTGATCTTTCCAGCAAACTTCGCTCACCCATTTTTAAGACTGGTCTGACTGCCATAATAGAGGCTCCTGCAACGGCTTTGTTTATTAGAAAACAAAATTGATTGTGCCAGATATCAATGTTATAAGAAATCATCAGGAACGAAGGTCAAATCTCTACCATGAACGATAAAACGCCTCCAGTCGAACCGGTAAACGGTACGATTATGCCCCGCTTCGCTGGCCCATCGACCTTTTGTCGCTTGCCCGAGTTGCGTGATGTGCCCTATTGCGACATCGCAATTCTTGGTATTCCTTTCGATTCCGGCACCAGTTATCGTCCCGGCGCCCGATTTGGACCACAGGCGATTCGCCAGGCTTCGCGCCATCTACGGACGAATTTCCACCCGGCCTATGACACTGAACCTTTCAAATCGTTCCAGGTAGCGGACGCTGGCGATGTCGGCTGTAATCCTTTTAACATAGAGGAAGCGATTAGCCAGATCGAGGCTGCTGCTACCGAGTTACTCGATCAGGCGGGCGCCATAGTCAGCCTCGGTGGTGACCATACCATCGCGGTACCCCTGCTCCGGGCAATTAATAAAAAAGTGGGTCAGGTCGCACTAGTCCACTTCGATGCGCATCTGGATACCTGGGACACTTATTTCGGAGCGCCTTACACCCACGGTACACCTTTTCGCCGAGCGGCCGAGGAAAACCTGTTCAATGATCAGGCCTCGATGCATGTCGGTATTCGCGGGCCTTTGTATAGTCGTGAAGATTTAAACAATGATGAGGAACTCGGCTTCAAGGTCGTGCATTGCGACGAATTACAAAGCCACGGTGTCGAGCATGTCATTAAACGGATTAGAGACCGGGTCGACAGCAATCCGCTCTATCTGTCTATAGATATCGATGTACTTGATCCCGCCCATGCGCCTGGCACGGGCACGCCTGAAATAGCAGGTCTATCAAGCCGTGAACTGGTGACTATAATTCGTGGTTTACAGGGACTCAATCTGGTCGGTGCCGATATTGTCGAAGTAGCACCGGCTTATGACCATGCAGAAATAACTTCGTTAGCTGCGGCGACTATTGCCTTTGAAATGGTTAATTTAATGGCCTGCAACCCCGGCGATTAAAATTATTCGCCGGTCATTCGGTTTTGAACGCACGAGTATAGGGTCTAAGTCTTATCACCTCGATCGTGTGGAAGATGATAGAATGCGGCCGCCGAAAAATTGAGAACGTACAATGCCTTTATCAAAGCCATCTATGCGCCAGCTTGCTCATACTCGAGTTGTTACCTGCCACGGGTATAAAAGAGACGACAACCTGTGGGATATCGAAGGTCGCATCGTCGATACCAAACCCTATGGATTTGCAAACAGAGACCGGGGTGGCTGGATTGAAGCTGGTGAAGCCTTGCACGACATATCGATTCGACTCACCATAGATAACGAGCTAAACGTGGTCGATACCGAGGCAGTGATCGACGCGTCACCTTACAACTATTGTAAATGCGTCACTTCAGTGGCGAAACAACTTATCGGGCTACAAATAGCACCCGGCTGGACCAATAAATCGAAAGCAGCAATGGGTAAAAATAGAGGTTGCACCCACTTAACCGAATTGCTCGGGCCTATCGCAACAACCGCCATTCAGACCCTGGTAAGCGAGCGTATGAAGCAGGAAAAAGCCGCTAAAGAAAGTCCAGTCGAAGACCGTAATGGCCTTAAATCGCCATTTATCGACACCTGCCATTCACTGTCTGCCGATAGCCCCGTAGTTCAGTTGCACTGGCCGGATCAATATCAGGGAAAATGATATAGTTACCTCAACCCCCATGGGCCTAATATATCCGTCGAAGATTCTGGCGCTAAATAATACGGCATGGTTATTTCAAACCCTCCCCTCATTCAACTCAAGCCACTGCAGAGCCATAATCGTAGAGGATGACTTAATCACCCCATCGCGTACCCACTGAAAAGCCTGCTCGGCATCGACGACTTCCACACGGATATCTTCGTTTTCTTCTGCCAGTCCGTGGATACCACCAACGCCTTCGCTATCCACGATTCCGCAATAGAGTGCGCAGGTTTCAGTCGTGCCGCCGGGGCTGACATAGTACTTGCAGATAGGATGTAGCTGTTTAATCTCACAGCCTGCTTCCTCCTGACTTTCACGGATGGCAACTTCGTCTTCCGCTTCACCGCTTTCGACCACGCCTGCGACGCATTCCATTAGCCACGGAGTATCATTGTCATGGATGG
>JAOUJX010000041.1 GCA_029882955.1 Gammaproteobacteria bacterium | reverse complement strand
TAAATTCAGCTCTGTCGATCAGAAATTTTCTGATCATGCGGGTCTGCTGGCTATCTTTTCATGGTGAATTACTGTTGAGTATGTGCTTTTGTGAGATATGCCTGTGACTGCATTTCTATGAGTCGACTACGGGTTCTTTCAAATTCGAAAGCCAGTCTCCTGCCCTGATATAAGTCGTCGGGATACGATTCGGCCGTGCAAATGAGTTTGACACGATGGTCGTATATGACATCAATTAATAATACAAATCGTCGCGCTATATCGTCCTGTACAGGCGTCATTTTTTCGATGTCAGTTAGTATGAGAGTATTAAACAGGCGTGCGATCTCAAGATAATCTTTCTGGCTGCGTGTGGTTTTACAAAGCTCCTCAAAGGTGAACCAGATGGTGCTTTCAGCACAGAGCTGAAAATCAAGCTCACGACCATTAATAAGAAGACTTTTCCGGCATTCCTGTATCGAGGTGACGTGTTCATCGAGATATCGATGAATTTCCTCGAGAGCTGCTGGCGAATGCGGCACTGTATATAAATCGGTTTGCTGTAAACCCTTGAGTCGATAATCTTCGCCGCCATCGAGATTAAATACATCGCAATGGCGGGAAATTAATTCGATAGAGGGCAAAAATCGGGCGCGTTGCAGGCCATCATGGTAGAGCTTAGCCGGTGCTGAGTTCGAAGTGGTCACCAGTACGACGCCTGCCTCAAATAATGGCTCCAGTAACCCTGCCATAATCATTGCATCACCAATTTCAGTAATCACAAACTCGTCCAGACAAAGCACCTTAACCTGCCCCGCTAATTCCTGAGCGATATTTCGTAAAGGATTTTCCAGACTCGCCTTTTGTTTTAAGGCACCATGAATCCGGTTCATGAATTCATGGAAATGCGTACGCATCTTATTTCCATCGGGCAAGCTCTGGTAAAAAACATCCATCAGAAACGTCTTACCCCGGCCGACACCACCCCAGAAATAAATACCCCTGATCGCGGCTTTAGACTCACGGTTACGCAGTAGCCTCTGCCACCAGCTGCAATTGTCAAACCGCTGAATCTGTTCCAGTCTCAGATACAAATCGTCGAGCAATTGAATAGCCAGCCATTGTTGATCATCGGAATCGAATTCCGGTTGCTCAAGAATCTCGGTATATCTTGACGAGGGTTTCAATCTTGGTTCTCTAAATTTGTTAATTTTCAATATTTTACTATACTAACCTTATGTAGCTTATTTCTAATTTAGTGAAATCACCTACATATTGAATTTAATATCAATCGGGATATAATTTTTCCGATACTGGATATTCTCTCAGTTTAATATTTCGGGCCTTTTGCAAGTACTATGCTCAGCCTCAGTGAAAAGATAAATAGTTTTGTGTTCAGGCGATATGGAAAAGACAAAGATGTCACATTTGAGTACTCATGCCGATAGATAATCGCGTGATTAGCCCGGCACTGGCTCAACAGCTTTTTCGTAAAAGCGAGATGCTGAAACGAAAGCGCATGGGTACCCCCGCAGCCATCGAGTCATTTCCTCGCGTGATAAAGACCATTACAGGCTTGTGGCGTTATTCGGAAGGGCAGAAATATCTTGAAGAGCTAATTATGGTTGAAGGTGGCAAACGCCGTGCCGGCTTTCCTGTCGAGGCTCAGGAAGAACTCTTATTTCTCTACCAATTACTGCTCGATCAAAATAGAATATTGGGGATTCGTGGTCAGAAAATCACCGCGAAACGGCCACCCGGCACCAAATTTACTATGGGCGTTAAATAAATTTATTTGTCCTTTCCCGCCTGCCATTCACGCAATTTCAAATAAACCCTCGCCCCCTTAGTCATAAAGGGTTCTAGTAGCAATTTTTGTGGTATTTCCCCGGTTTGAAATTCAGGCATCATACTATTTACTTTGCATTCGCTCGCGAGCTCAGCAGCTATAATGCCGGCGATAATACCTTTGGTTGCACCCAGGCCATTTTGACAACAGGCAGAATACAGGTTTTCTGCCACTTCACCCAGTGCCCAGACGTGATTGCGGCTCAGGCATAGCCGTCCTGACCAGCGATATTCCATCGGCACATGCGAAAGCATTGGGAAACGTGCAACAAAAGCGCTCAGATGATCGGCTTCGGCAGCCTCTATTTGATTATCGATCAGAGTTAAACTCGGATCGTAGGAAAACCGATTTCGAATCAGTAACCGATGACCACCACTGTCACTAATTTTTCGCACCGTAGAACCAAACGGATTCGATGGTGTAATTCCCCACCGCTCCTCGCCACCCAAATCTGCCAATTCACCAGCTGTTAATTCTCGCGTCATCGAAGCATATAGCGTTATATGCATTAAACGTCTCTGGTAGTAACCAAAATTTTCAACGAATCCATTCACAGCGAGTATGACTTTATTGGCCAGAACCGAACCGCCAGGGGTCGATAAATTCCAGCGGTCGCCCTGTTTATGGATGGCCTGTACCTGTGTTTGTTCGTAGATTCGGCAATTTTCATAAGCTGATAAACCACCGGCTATGCCCTGAACCAGCATAGCCGGCTGGATCATTGCGCAGCCGGGTGAGTGTAGTCCGCCGAGGTAATAGGAAGACCCGGTAATACTTTCCATGGTCTGTTTATCGAGTAGCTCACAGGGTTCACCCAGTTTATCGAGATGCTCGGCATATTCATTATTAGCTCTGAGCCCCTTTTGGCTGGCGGCGCCGTTGATTTTACCTTCTGCTCTAAAAGATTCTTCAGGCATTTTGAATTCGCAAACCATGTTATTTACAAAATCAATGGCTCTACGATTGAGCTTAATATCACGTCGGTCGGTTCCGGTTTCTCCAGCGTAACTACTCGATGACAATACGTGAGGCAAATCAATCATAAAGCCCGAGTTTCGACCGGCAGGCCCGGAACCTACCTGTGTAGCTTCGAGAATTACTACGCTAGCCTTCGGGTTGAGAAGGAGTATTCTCCTGGCCGCGGCAAGGCCGGCAAAGCCGGCACCCACCACACAATAGTCCGCTTCCCTGTCCGCCTTGAGGGCTGGATTTGGGTGCCTTTCGGATAAAATACCGACCCATCCCGATTTACCACTATCAGGTTGATAAGCAATGTCTGGTTTCATTTAGTTGACTTGGATAAAACTGGTTTTCATCGCCTCGAATACTTGCTCAAGTTGTGTTCTGTCTTCTGGCTCCAGTGCCTGTAATACTTTACGTGGCGGACCTACGGGAAAACCACGGGTTGTTAAGCCGTGTTTAACACATTGGATGAACTTGCCACCTTGTTCGAGAACCCGCATTAACAGCATCATTGGCGACATAATGCGTCGGCTCCGCCGGGATAATACCATGCACCCCTGCTTCGATGAGAAATTCAACGATTTCACTCAAGCGATCGTAATCAATACTAAAACCCTCGTGATAGGGCGTTACTATTGGTGTATAGATACCTTCAAATTTCATGGCAGGTTCGTATATTCTATAAATAACCCACAGTCTGGACGGACAAAATATTCTTTTTTAACACAATTATCCAGTACGGGTTTTCTAGCGCCTCAAAACAGCCAACCAACGCCAGAAATTTAAAAGCGTGGCCAGAGACGCTGCGACGTAGGTCCAGGCTGCAGCGCGTAGGATCCTCCTGGCTGCTGGTATTTGTTTCTTAGTCAGATACCCGCTTTCGAGGATCGGCAAAGCCTTGTTAAAACTCGCATCAATTTCAACCGGAAGCGTGAGTAAATGCATCACCACTGCAAATCCCATGATCAAAATGGCGCCAGCTATATTGATGATTGCAACTGATGGAATACGAAACATCAGTACCAGCAGGGGCGCGCTAAATAGCAGAAAAGAGCCTATTCGTTGTGCCCAGACGGCGCTAAGGGCGAGCCTGGTACGCATTTGAAATAACGGCTCTGCAGCGGCGTGTTGAAGCGCATGACCACATTCATGAGCCGATACGGTAATCGCCGTGAGAGTTCTGCCCTCGAATTTGTCACGACTTAGTCGAACGGTGCGTTCCTGTGGGTCGTAATGATCGCCCTGGTCGGTAACTTCAACTTTAACATCTTCCAGGTTATAACGATTGAGAATATGCCTGGCTAATTCGCCTCCGGTACCGGGGAAATTTGATTCAGCTTTACGATTGTATCGGTTCAATATCGTTTGCACCCAGAACTGAGGCCCGTATATAACCAGTAAAAGCAGACAAATGAAGGAGATATATACCATACAAAATCGGGGTAATATTTAATGCGCCAGGGCTTATTTATTAATATTAACTCAAGTATAGTCCCTATCTTAAACAAGACGAAGTGCGAACATGATCCATGCCGATTAATCATCAGAGTAGAAACTTTCTCATTATCGGTCACCGTGGTGCAAAAGGAGAAAATTTTGAAAACAGCCTGAGTGGCTTTGAACATGCACTGGGGCTAAACATAGATGCTATCGAACTCGACATCCGCGCCCATAATGGTGAGTTATGGGTAATACACGACGATGATCTGAAGCGATTAACCGGGCAGGCTGGTTATTTTCACGGCCATCCTGATCCAGCCGATATTCGATTAAATAACGGGGAAGCCATTCCAAAGTTACGCGAAGTACTCGATCTATACTGGGGTAAAATGCCGATCAATATAGAAATCAAATCTTTCGACACTGCCCTGCTACTCATTGATCTACTCGCCGAATATCCGGCCTTACCACCCAACCCGACCTGCCCCTGGATATTAATTTCTTCTTTTGACCGTCGCCAGATACTTCAACTACGAAACGATCGCTGCCCCTGGGACCTAGCTCCCATTACTGCGGGTATCCCCATGGAACCGGACAACCTCATCAACAAATTAAGGCCCTACTCCTGGCATATGGATAAAGATTACCTCGATTTCGATCTGATTAACTCTATACAGGCTCAGGGTATTCGAGTAATGGTCTATACCGTGAATGACATCAATTTGGCCCACGAGTTAAAACAAGCGGGAATTGATGGCGTTTTTACCGATTTCCCATCTACTTTTCAACTAATCGACTAGACTAGGTTTATTACTTCAGCCAGGTCAGCAGACATGTCACAACCGACTATCCAAACACTACGCAGGCTGCGTACACTGAGTCAATTTGACGACTCGCAACTCGAGTCGCTTGCGACAGAGTTATCAATTCATACTGCTGCTAAAAATCAACGCCTGATTAAAAGAGGTTGCACCGATCAATATGGCTTTTACTTGCTATCGGGCTCCGTCGTAACAATAGCTAAAGATAACACCAGGAAAGTCCTGGAGAGTAACCATGAGGGTGGTATATCGCCTATCGCGCATATTCGACCGAGCATGTATGACGTCGACGCGCTGGAAGATATTGAATATTTGAAGATTTCACCCGCCCAGTTAACAGGTTTTGCTGAACAACTTGGAAACGACGGTGAAAGCGAGAATATGGATGTTGTCACTATCGAACAAACAAAGGAAGAGAATCAGCTAACTATCCAGCTATTTGAGGATATCACCTCAGACAATATCAGTTTACCGAGCCTTCCCGATGTTGCGCAGCGGATACAACAGGCATTTTCGCAGCCTCATATCAATGCCGATGCTATCGCCAGAATTATTCAATCAGACCCAGCGATTACGGCCAAGTTGATCATGGTGGCCAATAGTGCACTCTATAAAGGCCATGCTCAAATCGATACACTACAACAGGCTATCGTCCGTATCGGGCTGGAAGCCATTCGTAAGCAAGTGATTATTTATGTCGTCAAAGAATTATTTAAGGCGACATCAGCCGACATAAGATCAAAGATGCAAAGACTCTGGCAACACAGTCGACGGGTAGCTGCTTTTAGTCGCGTCCTTGCCAAACACAGTGGTTTATTCGATCCTGAACAGGCTCAGCTGGCAGGGTTAATTCATGATCTGGGTGAGATTGCCATACTGCAATATGTACAGGACGATCCTGATCTTTATGACGACGACGTCAGGCTTATGGGCGCAATACGTAATCTTCGACCGCAAATTACCAGTATGTTACTCAGCAAATGGAATTTCACCGAGGATTTAATCACCGTTGGTGAAGAGTCAGAAAACTGGTTCCGTAACCCGCAAAACGAAGCGGACCTCTGCGATCTGATCCTGATTGCCCAATACCATAGTTTTATCGGTTCCGACGAAATGAGTAAGCTGCCACCTGTTTTCAAGCTCCCTGCTTTTGCCAAGCTCGGCTTAAAAATGGAAGAGCCTGCCCATATTATGGAGTTTGTCAATGAATCGAAGGCTGAAGTTGGAATAATAGAAAAGCTATTGGGCACAGTATAGGTGAGAAAATCACGCCTTTCGGTTAACTGGCCTTCAGGGCATAATGCCCCTTTCCCCATAACATTCGCTCAATGGCCAATCTCGGACAATATAATTCACTCACAGTAATCAAACAGGTCGATTTCGGCTATTTTCTTGACGGAGAGCAACTGGGAGAAATCCTTCTACCCAAAAAATACGCCGATCAAACAACAGCAATTGGCGATACTCTCAAGGTATTCCTCTATAACGATTCCGAAGACCGCATCGTCGCTACTACCCTGACACCCAAAGCTGTGGTGGGTGAATGTGCCTATCTGCGCGTGGTGGAAACCAATCGTATTGGTGCTTTTCTGGACTGGGGACTCCCGAAGGATTTACTGGTGCCCTTCAATGAGCAGCAAAAACCGATGCAAACCGGTTATTCATACACGGTTTATATTTTTGTTGATGAAGAAACACAACGCATTGCTGCATCATCCCGGCTGGAGGATCATCTCACCAGTGATATCAATATATTCCAACCGCAACAGGCGGTTGATTTACAAATTTATGGCAGGAGTGACCTGGGTTTTAAGGCTATCGTCAATGGCACTCATCTCGGTCAGCTTTATGACAATGAAACCTTCCAGAAATTGTATTATGGCGAAAAATTAAAGGGTTATATCAAGGCCTTACGTACCGATGGCAAAATAGATTTAAGCCTGCAACCTGCCGCTCATATCGCCCGCGAAGGACTTGCAGGTACCATATTACAGTACCTGGAAGAGCACCAGGGTATTTCAACTTTGACCGACAAGAGTCCACCCGATTTGATTTATCAAACCTTTGGCGTTAGCAAGGCTACCTATAAGAAAACGCTCGGGTTACTCTACAAGAACCGACAGATTAAGATCGAAAAACACCAGATTACGCTGCTTGATCCAACTTCTGATTAACCCCTACGCGTCGATTCATACATAGTATTTAAAAACAGGTATAGTGCACGAAAGGTCATTGTAATCCCGTCAAAATTCGGCACAATACGCTCACATTTTGTCTCGGAAACTCACCATGCCGAATAACTATTTCTCGAAAATCTTTAGCCAGTCTCCTTTCACTGCGATGCAGGAACACATGGATATTGTGGAGCAGTGTGTTCAACTGCTGCCTCTGTTTTTCAAGGCTGTTTTAAAAGAAGACCATAGCAAGGCCAAAGAGGTCTACAAAGAGATCGGCAAACTCGAGCATAAAGCAGACGCCTTAAAGAAAAAACTGCGCCTGCACATGCCGAAAAGCCTGTTTATGCCGGTCGCCCGCCGGGATTTACTCGAATTGCTACTGGTACAGGATAAGGCTGCCAACCAGGCGAAAGATATTGCCGGACTCATCGTGGGCCGCAAGATGGTCTTCCCTGAGAAAGTTGCTGCCCTGCTTCCCGACTATGTAAAACGCTGCGTCGATGCCTGTACGCAGGCCAGGAAAGTCATTAACGAACTTGATGAACTAGTAGAAACAGGTTTTGCCGGGAAAGAAATCGAATTAGTATCCGCTATCATTCACGAACTAGACGCGATTGAGAGCGATACCGACAAACTTCAGGTTAAGATCCGCGCTGCTCTGATGAAAATCGAAAAAGACCTGCCTCCCGTGGATGTTATATTCTTTTATAAGGTGATCGAAGGCATCGGTGAAGTCGCCGATATTTCTGAACGTATCGGCAGCCGTGTCGAATTACTCCTTGCCAAGTAAGCCTTAATTAATTTCACCAGATTTATCGGGGTCAATCATGGATCATGCAACCATTTTTATACTACTCGCCGGCGCGCTTGGACTTTTTATGGCATGGGGAATCGGCGCAAATGATGTCGCCAATGCTATGGGTACCTCTGTCGGCTCTAAAGTTTTAACCATAAAACAGGCTGTAATAATAGCCGCTATATTTGAATTTTCCGGCGCATTCCTGGCAGGTGGCCAGGTCACCTCTACAATACGGAAGGGTATCATTGATAGTGGTGCCACGGCTAATTCACCCGAGTTGCTCATTTATGGCATGCTGGCCGCACTAATGGCGGCAGGTATCTGGCTAGTTATCGCATCACGTGCAGGTTGGCCGGTGTCCACGACTCATACAATAGTTGGAGCCATTGTCGGTTTTGCCATCGTAGGCCTTGGATTTGAGGCGGTTAAATGGGCTAAAGTCGGTAGTATCGTGGCAAGCTGGATAATTTCACCGATGTTGTCCGGCGGACTGGCTTTTTTCCTCTTTCGCAGTGTACAAAAGCTCATATTGAATACCGATAACCCTATTGCTAATGCAAAAAAATACGTGCCAATTTATATATTTGCAACTGGCTTTATGATTGCGCTGGTCACTTTGTTTAAAGGTTTAAAGCATATCGGGTTGGAATTGACTACATTACAGAACTACGGTGCGGCCACTGTTGTCGGTCTAATCGTGATGGGTATGGGTATCCTGTTCATTTCGAAACTTGACCTGGACCCTTCGGACGATAAGGACTTTCACTACGCGAATGTAGAAAAAATATTTAGTGTATTAATGGTGGTAACCGCCTGTTCTATAGCTTTTGCCCACGGCTCTAACGACGTTGCTAATGCAGTTGGTCCGATGGCGGCTGTCATCAGCATCGCCAGCGAAGGAGTGGTGACTCAAAAATCGGCCATGCCGATCTGGGTATTACTGGTCGGCGGCGTTGGTATCGTATTAGGACTGGCCATGTATGGTAAAAAAGTGATCGCCACCATTGGCAAAAAGATCACTGAACTCACGCCCAGTCGGGGTTTCGCCTGCGAACTCGCCGCTTCAACAACGATTGTCATTGCTTCGAGTACTGGTATCCCTATTTCCACGACGCACACATTAGTCGGCGCGGTACTCGGTGTGGGCCTGGCGCGCGGCATTGGCGCTTTGAACCTCAGCGTTGTCGGTACCATATTTATGTCGTGGATTATTACCCTGCCTGCCGGGGCTTTCCTCGCGATCTTTTTCTTTTACTTCTTTAAGGGTATTTTTGGCTAGGCAGCAGCCCCCCTGGGGCAGTACTTTAGTCGAACCGGTGATATATATTCCTGTTCCACTCCTCTGTTTCAGGCAGAGAAGAAATACAGGTATCGAGATCCTTGAGAATGCCGTTCTCAATGCTGTAAACCCAACCATGGATTGTTAATTCGGCGCCAGCTCTCCAGGCTTTTTTTACAATCGTCGTGTTACAGACGTTTCTTACCTGTTCGATGACATTCAACTCGCAGAGACGGTTTACTTTATCCTCATTGGACAGACCTTCGAGTTTATCGGCATTGAAACGACTAACGTCTTTTACATGCCTTAACCAGTTGTCGATCAACCCATGTTCATTGCGTTCCAAGGAAGCCTTGATACCACCGCAACCGTAATGGCCACAGACGACAATATGCTTTACCTTCAAAACATCAACAGCATACTGAATCACAGATAGACAATTCAGGTCGGTATGGACCACCACATTGGCGATATTTCGATGTACAAATACGGCTCCCGGTGGCAATCGTACTATTTGATTGGCCGGTACACGGCTGTCTGAACAGCCTATCCACAGATATTCAGGGGCCTGCTGTTTGGATAACTCGGAGAAAAAATCCGGATTTTTATTTTTAACTTCGTTGGCCCAGGCCAGGTTACTATCAAAAAGGTGGCTTAATTTATTCATTATACTGGATACCTGTCGTTTAACCCTGAATACACCGCATCCTTAAAATCCTCAGATTCGCTATCGAGTTCGTCGAGTAACTCAGCAAGGTGCTCATTATCTTCCCTGCCCTGCCAGACCTTGATATAGCTACCATCTTTGTAACCATGATCCTGGCGGAAAAAATTAAGTACGTTTTTGCCAATATACATGCGGTACAAATGATTAAAATCCATATCGATTAGATTCATAATATTAGCAAATTCTGAAAAATGCATGGAATGGTTAGCAATAGTGGATTTAGCCATAGTCTCGATGGCTACACGGATGTCAGATTCCTGTGTTGGATCTGCCAGTTCACTAATAATGCGCTCGGCAACCAGATTATTATCCGATTGCCCTAATAAATAATCACTCATGGCAAAGTGAAAGATATCAACCAGCTCGAGTCTAACCTGATCCAGATCTGGGGCCTGGTGCTTCCACCACTTCCAGCCGTAATGATCCAGCATTTCTGCGCATTCGGTCCAGATCGCCCTGTACCAGGCATTGTCTGCCGAACGCCAGTTGGCGTTGACGCGACTATTCATGGCGTCCTGCATGTCGAGCATGACCAGCAGTTTATCTTTCATTCATTAATCTTCTAGCAAAAACTTGGATTCTACCCGTTGTCCCGACCTATTGGTATTAATCCTAGCAATTTGGAAGGGTCGAACCCGATTTGAATGGTTTGATATGTAGGGATTGCCCCAACTTGTTTTATTGCATCAATGCATTCCATAGAGCATCGGCAATAAGAAACTCAGCAAAGCCCACATAATCAGTACCAACGGTAGTCCAGCCCGCACAAAATCACTAAAGCGATAATTACCCGCATTCATTACCAGTAAATTGGTCTGGTAGGCCATGGGCGTGGCAAAACTCATATTGGCGCCAAATATTACCGCCAGTACAAATGGCTCAGCAGGTTGACCCAGTTGCTGGGCGATGCCGAATGCAACAGGCGTACCAATAACCGCTGCCGCATTATTCGATACTACATTGGTGAGTATCGCCATCACCAATAATAGACCACTGAGGATAACAGTCGGCGACAACCCCTGGGTTAGCTCGACATAGGCATTGGCAATAATCACAGCACCTCCAGTCTCGACCATCGCTGTTCCCATTGCCAGGCTGGCAACGATAATCAATATTACCGGTACACTTAACGCACGCCCAGCATCAAACCATTTCAAACAACCGGTTACCAGCATCAATAGCACGCCGCATACTGCGCTGACGGCTATCGGTAAAATACCCAGGGCCGCAGTAATAATAATGAAAGCCATAATTAACAAAGCCAATGGTGCTTTGGCTGAAATAGGGATCGCAGACTTGTGATCGAGTACCAGCAGATTACGGCTTGACTTTAAGCGTTTAATACTTTGTACCGCACCCTGAACCAACAATACGTCGCCGGAATGCAGCCGTGTCTCTTCGATATGTTCGGTACCGGGTTGACTCGCCCACTTGTTCGAACGGTAAAGTGCTAACACCATTAACTGGTAGCGATCAGAAAAACGAGCCCCGCTTAAGGTTCGCCCATCCAGAGAGGATCCAGAAACAACCACGACTTCGGCCATTTGCTGTGTGGTATCGCGTAAAGGATGTTCATCATCAACGCGTTCATGCTCTGAAAACAGACTCGCACCCAATACCGCTTCGAGCTCTTTGAGCCGTTCGGGTGTGCTTTTAATCAGGATGCGATCACCACTACGTAAAATCATATCGGGTAACGCGACTAACCGGATATTCTCACTGCCGCGTAAGATTTGATTAACGTCCAGATCACCACCCGCGAGAGCGATTGCCTCCGAAAGCGCTTTTCCATTAACTATACTTTCGTCATGAATTCGCAGCTGCGCATTAAAATGGCGCGGCGAAATAGTCGGCAGTCTGGCTTCGCGACCTGGTAATAAACGCGGTGCGATAATCCATAGATAAATCAATCCGACACCACCGGCAATTGTGGCCGGTAGTGCAAAATCGAACATACCAAACTCACGCATCCCCAGTTCGGCCGCGACTGCGACTACCAGCAGGTTAGTTGAGGTACCGATACTGGTTGCCATGCCGCCAATCGAGGTCGCAAAACCAATCGGCATTAACAGGTCGGAGGCTGGTGTCGAAGTCTTCAGCGAAACACTTATCAGTATTGGCAGCAATAAAATGACGATGGGCGTATTGTTAACGAATGCGCTGAGTATCGCGCCTATCACCAGCGTCGCCAGGAAAGATAACAAAGGACTTATAGACCAGAGTTTTGCCAGTTGCCGACCGACAGGCTCTAGCGCACCTGTACGTACCAGCGCCTGGCCCGCGATCATCAATGCACAGACGGCGACCAAAGCCTGATGTCCGAATCCGTTAAAAAAATCGCTGGCACGTAAAACACCATGCGAGGATCGATAGGGAAACAATTCAAAGAATAACGAAAGAAACGCCAGAATTGCCAAGCTCGAAGTCGCTAACGGTATCCGCTCACTGGCGAACATCGCAAGGGCGATAACGACCAGAACCATGATTACGATAGCATGAAAGTTCAATCCAGTAGCTACGAGGGGAGCCGCTTCCAATTGGTACCACCTGTTGGTAATTTCTTTAGAGTGTAGTCCTCTTATCCCCTATTGCATGAACAATTTGGATCAGCTAAATCACTCTGGACGCATGTGCGGAAACAAGATCACATCGCGGATACTCGGAGAATTCGTCAACAGCATGACCAGACGGTCGATACCTATGCCCTCACCGGCAGTCGGCGGCATACCATACTCCAGGGCGCGAACATAATCGGCGTCATAATGCATCGCCTCGTCATCTCCCGATTCCTTCTCCGAGACCTGGTGCTGGAAACGCTCGGCCTGATCTTCGGGATCGTTTAACTCGGAGAAACCATTGGCTAACTCTCGACCACCAACGAAAAATTCGAAACGATCGGTGACGAACGGATTTTCATCATTACGTCTCGACAATGGAGATACCTCTGTCGGATAGGCCGTAATAAAGGTCGGCTGCATGAGTTTATCTTCCGCAGTTTCTTCGAAAATTTCGATCAATAACTTACCGGCACCCCAGCTTTGTTCGGTTTTCAGGTGCATGCCTTCAGCGATAGACCGGCAATAATCAGTATCTTCAAGTTTGGAGGCATCGAGATCGGGATTATATTTCATTACCGCTTCGGCAACGGTCATGCGATCGAATGGTTTTCCAAGATCGAACTGATTGCCCTGATAATCGATAGTGGTGGTCCCGACTACGGCCGTAGCTAACTGACGAACCATATCCTCGGTAAGATTCATCAAGTCTTCATAATCGGCGTAAGCCTGATAAAACTCCAGCATAGTAAATTCTGGATTATGCCGGGTCGATAAACCTTCGTTACGGAAATTACGATTAATTTCGAACACCTGCTCGATACCACCGACCACTAGCCGTTTTAAATAAAGCTCTGGCGCAATCCGCAGGTATAGATCCATATCCAGCGCATTATGGTGCGTAATAAAAGGACGTGCAGCAGCACCACCGGGAATCACCTGCATCATCGGTGTCTCGACTTCGATGAAACCTGCGTCGATCAAATATTGTCGGATAAAGCTGATGGTCCGGGTTCGAATCTTGAAGACTCGTCGCGAATCCTCATTCATGATCAAGTCGATATAACGCTGTCGGTACTTCTGTTCCTGGTCGGTCAGGCCATGAAATTTTTCTGGCAAGGGTCTTAATGACTTGGTGAGCAGGGTTAATTCACTGACCTTGACCGTCAACTCATCTGTTTTAGTCTTAAACAACACCCCTTTCACGCCATAGATGTCACCTATATCGCTATGCTTAAATGCATCGTAGGCGTCTTCACCAATCGCATTACGCTGCACGAAAACCTGCATCGTACCGCTCATATCTTTCATATGAGCAAATGATGCCTTACCCATAACCCTCTGAAACATCATCCGACCGGCAAAACTGACAGCAACAGCCTGCTCCTCAAGCTGTTGACGATTTAAGTCAGAGTATTGATCGATTAAATCTTGAGCAAAGTCACTGCGCTCAAAATCATTCGGGTAAGCCTGCCCCCGTTCGCGTAGCAGTGCTAATTTTTCGCGGCGTAAAGCGATATATTTATTTTCGTCGATTGGCTGACTATCGCCGTTGGTCTCGTCATTCATATTCAATTAAAACTCGGTTTATTGGCCGCTTTTCAAGCTGGCTTCGATAAATTGATCCAGCGCACCATCTAGCACTGCCTGGGTATTACCGGTTTCTACGCCGGTACGTAAATCTTTAATCCTCGACTGATCGAGTACGTAGGATCGGATCTGGCTGCCCCAGCCGATATCCGATTTGGTATCTTCGATGCTTTGCGCCTGAGTGTTACGCGCCTGTATTTCCAGCTCGTATAACTTGGCTTTAAGCTGTTTCATCGCGGTCGCCTTGTTTTTATGTTGAGAGCGATCATTCTGACATTGCACAACCACATTGGTTGGTAAATGAGTTATGCGCACTGCCGACTCGGTTCGGTTAACATGCTGACCACCGGCACCACTGGCTCGATAGACATCGATACGCAAGTCAGAAGGGTCGATCTCAATATCGATATCGTCATCGACTTCAGGGGAAACAAAGGCAGCCGCGAAGGAGGTATGTCGGCGATTACCCGAATCGAATGGCGATTTTCGAACCAGCCTGTGTACGCCGGTTTCGGTTCTTAACCAGCCGTAGGCATAATCTCCTTCGAAGCGTACGGTCGCGCTCTTTATACCGGCCACGTCACCATCGGAGACTTCAATCAGCTCAGTTTTAAAGCCCTTTGCCTCACCCCAGCGTAAATACATACGCAGCAGCATATTGGCCCAGTCCTGAGCTTCGGTTCCACCGGAACCCGACTGAATATCCAGAAAAGCATTCGCCCCATCCATTTCGCCGGAAAACATGCGCCGAAACTCCAGGCCACCGATTTCCTGCTCAATACTCTGTAGATCGTTGATGATCTCATCGACAGTATCCTGATCGTTTTCGATATTAGCGAGTTCGAGTAATTCTGTCGCCTCGGTTAACGCCTGGGTATTATTGTCCAGGCCGTTGACTACCAATTCCAGACTGGTCTTTTCTTTACCTAAGGCCTGAGCTTTCTCCGGTTCGCTCCAGATGTCGGGATTTTCAAGCTCAAGTAGTACTTCTTCGAGCTTCTCTTTCTTTTGTTCGTAGTCAAAGATACCCCCTGAGCAAATCGATACGCGAGTTTAAATCATCGATTTGCAAGCTAATTTGATTGGTCTCCAAAATGGCCACCCGATAGTAAAAAACCGGCATTCTACCTGATGTTTAACGGCATGTAATGGAGATCGATAATATAAATATCAGTCTAGTCAGGAAAACTCTATACTCTTTATCTTGCGTTTCGTTGCAAGCGATTTTAGCCTGTCGAACCATATAAAATCTTTTAACAGGGAAAACTTGAAAAAATCAATAAAAAATCATGCTTCTCGACCAAATACATTAACGCATATGCCATTTTCTATGGTAGAGTACGTCGCGAATTTTTTCTTGATGAGGTAATTTTATAGTGTCGCAAACAGATGTTGATCTTCAGTTAAAGGTCTGGAAAGACCTGGCAATCAGTAAGCAAATTTTAATGGGTGCCGCTACCGATGCGCTGGGGCTGGATGCCGAATGTAGCACTGATGAACTAAGATCAGCCCTGGATAAAGCGATTAAACGCGCGAAAGAAGCTGACGAAAATATCATCAAAACCCGTGAGCAGGCCGATCTCGAACTTAACGAAATGAGACAACTGGTAGAATCCAGTCAACAGGCAAAACAGGCAGCGGATGAAAAAGTTGCCGAATCCCAGAAAGCTCGTGAAACTGCGGAAAGACAACTGGCTGTTGGACGCAGTGAAAACGCAGAGGCGGTGAAAAAAGCTCGCGCCGAAGTCGCAGACAAGAACAACAAACTCAAAGCCATTTCCAAGGCGCTTGCCGACACACCTGAGAATGTTGTCAAGAAATTGAAAACGCTGAAAAAGCAGAAAATGGATGAAGCGAAACTTCGCACCCAGACCGAGTCCAAATTACAGAACACACGTAAACAACTGTCTAAGCTCGAAAAAGAGTTAGAAGAGCTAAAGACAGCAAACGAAAAGACGCCCGCCCTGGTTGAGCAGGTTCGCGAGCTACATGGTCTGTGCAAGGAAGCCAATAAGAAAATCAAATCATTGAGCGAAGACAAA
>JAOUJX010000351.1 GCA_029882955.1 Gammaproteobacteria bacterium | reverse complement strand
CAAACTTAAATTTGTCCATGGTTTCGGTCAGATTTTCCTGCAGGTAAGTGATGGTGGTTGAATGCGGGTGACCGATGGCAATCGCATGGCCCTGCTTGCGGGCTTTTTGCAGCCATATCTGAAATTGCAAATGTATCGATTCGGGGTTATCACGCTCGTTATCCAGAAAGACATCACGGCTGATAGAGTGTAAACCAGAGTTGACTGCTTCGGTGTAAGCGATGCTCTTTGGTGATGTTCGGCTGTCGAGAAAGTAAAAATCCGGGTTGTATGCCTTGATGCTATCCATAATAGGGCGCATAAAATAATCAAATTGAGTCAGGTGACTGCCCATGTGATTATTAACGCCTTTAATTATTGAGAATTCATCAAGCATACTGATCAGGTTATCTGATAACTGACTCTCGGTCATAGTTTCGTCTAGCACATTGGGTTCGGAGGCAGCACCTGGATTAGAAGCCTGTAATGGCAAATGCAAAATAACTTCTTTTTTGTGGAGACTGGCAAGGTGCGCTAGTTTCTTACCATAGTCGGTTCCTGGAATAATGGCATAGGTATGATCGCCTTTCAGTTCGATAGCTTCTCTTCCCGCTCGGAAGGAATAGCCGAGGTCATCGATAACCAGCGATAGTAATGGTCGCTGGTCGGCAGCAATAGAACTGGAGCTGCATAAAGCCGTGACGAGTAACAAGCTCGGAAACAGCGAATAAGTCATGAAATTCAGCTATTCTGCAACTGGCTCATTATGCGAAGGCCTTTTAATAAATTTAAAGCTTCGAATAACTGGAAGTCGGTTTCCGGCAGGTTGGCAGATTCTGGTTTCTTATCATCCGCATTGTCTGCACTCTTGTCGCTGTCATCGCCATTTGGATTACTCAAGCGGCCATCGAGATCATTCTCGGAAAAGCCATGTCTGGATTTTTGCGCATCCGAGGAGATTTTCAAGGTGCTCAATTCTATATCCGGCTCTATACCTTTGGCCTGAATCGAACGCCCGTTCGGAGTGAAATAGCGAGCTGTGGTTAATTTAACCGCAGAACCGTTTTGCAATTCCTGAATGGTTTGCACCGAACCTTTGCCAAAGGATTTGGTTCCCACGATGATTGCGCGTTTATGATCCTGCATCGCACCTGCCACAATTTCAGATGCAGAGGCAGAACCGCCGTTGATGAGAATGACCAGTGGTGCGCCGTTTAAGCTATCACCGGGAGTAGCGACATAGCGATGACTCGAGTCATCTATCCGGCCTTCGGTATAAACAATCAAACCATCATCTATAAACGCATCGGAAACTCCGACTGCGCCGTTGAGAACGCCACCAGGGTTGTTACGTAAATCGAGTACCATACCCTCGAGAGCCTGCTCTTTCTGCAGGTCTGAAATGGCCTTGAGTAAGTCGGCCGTCGTGCGAGACTGGAAATTAGTAATTCGGACATAGCCAAAACCTGGTTCGAGCATGCGGTTTTTCACGCTTTTAACGCGGATAATCTCTCTTGTAATGGTAAATACCAGTGGCTTTGGTTCGCCTTCGCGGACGATGGTGAGGACGATGTCGGTATTAGGCTCGCCGCGCATTACTTTAACGGCATCGTTTAAGGTCATACCTTTAACGGCCTTTTCATCGAGCTTAATAATCAGGTCGCTGGCTTGAATGCCAGCACGTGAGGCGGGTGTATCGTCGATAGGCGATATGACTTTGACAAAGCCGTTTTCCATTCCGACCTCGATTCCAAGGCCACCAAATTGGCCTGTCGTACCAATCTTTAGATCACTGAATTCGCTGGTGTTTAGATAAGCGGAATGGGGGTCCAGCCCACCTAACATGCCACGGATAGCATCCTCGATGAGTTTTTTGTCATCGACACCTTCAACATAGTCGGATTTAACTCTGGAGAAAACTTCGGTGAAAGCTTGCAGGTCTTCAAATGGGATCTGTTGATCTTCTTTCAGTGCATAGACGCTATGCCCGATTGCGATTGTAACACCGAGGACAATTCCTGTAATAAAACCGGTAGATTTTCGTAATTGTTTAAGCATTAAATTCTCCAAAAAACATGCCTTAAGTGTAGACCAGTTAATAGCCTCGAAGTTGTGAACAGGGTAAAACCTGGGGCGATTCAGTTATATTTCGATAAATCTACTTAAAAAATCTTGAAATCACCCTAAAAGACTCTACTTGATTCGAGTTGCGGCTTTAAAAGCGGCAACCGTCCAGTTACCTGACCAGGTCTACCCAGACGCAAACTGATTCCGGGATTTACACCACTTGGTCGGATTTTGAGGTTTCCCTTTCTTACGTATCTCGAAGTATAACCCCGGACTTTCCTGACCGCCACTGCTACCGACGCTGCTTATTATATCACCAGGTTCAACCCATTCCCCGGCTGTTTTAAATAGAGATTCGTTGTGTCCATAAAGCGAAAGATACGAATTACCGTGGTCGATAATGATTAAATTACCCAGGCCTCTCAGCCAGTCCGCAAATGCGACCCTGCCATGGGAGACTGCTTTTACATGTCGCCCGGTCGGCGCCTCTATGACAACACCCTGCCAACGCAGATCCGATAGTGGTTTTAACTTTCCATAAAATTGTCGCAGTTTGCCTTTTACCGGCCAGGCAAGCTTGCCCCTCATATCGGCAAAGGCTCGATGCTCTAGTTCTGGTTCCGGTTCATCGACAAGGATCTGTTCGATCGAATCGAGCAGGTTTTGTAGCTCATTTGCATCATCGACCAGCTTCTTCAGATGTCCACCCTGTTTTTTTAATTGCTGGTCTAGCGAGCTAATAATGTTTTTTCGCTTTTTGCTATCTTCTTTGAGCGATACCTTCTGGGATTTAAGCGTTTGATAATTCTTGTCCAGCGCCTGTGAGGCGAGACTGATTCGTGATTCGGTGGTTAGAATCTCGTTAATACTTTGTTGAACGTTATCGATTAGATTGGCGCGTGCGTTGGAAAAATATTGATAAAATATCAGGTTGCGCTGAAAGTGCTCAGTGTTTCGCTGGGAGAACAGGAGTTTGATTTTTTCCTGCTTACCCAGTGTGTAAGCGGTATAGACCTGTTCGGCGAGGATTTCGTTTTCATTTGCCAGCTTTTGCTGGTGCTGTTTGCGGGTTTTGCGTAGTTTTTCCAGTTCGGCCTTTCGCTGTGTTATTTTTTTTTCCGTTTCCCGTATTTTATTACTGACCTTGCCGATCTTGTCTTCTATCTTGCGCAATTGAGAGGTGTAACGTGATTTGCTGTCCTGTTTTACATGTATGGTTTTCTTGAGTTTGTCTATTTTTTTCTGTAACGATTTTAATTGCTTTTCTTTCTGAGACTTCTCGTCGGCAGCGATAATAGGGCTGACTGCCAGGGTAAAAGCGATTAAAGCTGTAAGAAGTAGACTAAGTCCGTAAGCTGGCTGCATTCTATAAATAGGGCTATTCAAGGTGTGTGAATTGATAAATCATACTGCAATTAAGCCTTATTGCCACATTATCTGGAGTGAAATGAGTGACTAGACAAGCAATACCGAATAAATCATAATCGATCGCTAATATTAACGAATGGTAATATTAGTAGATATGAATTCGGAACCGGTTAAACCCATCGATGCCCTACAATTACTCGCACGTGAAGAGGACATTGATCAGGCCTCGCGTTCACTTAAAGCAATGTCGCATCCTTTAAGACTTAAAATTCTCTGTACTCTGGGTGGATTGGAAGTAAGTGTTCAGGGAATCGTCGATAATGTGGGTACTTCGCAAAGTAACATCTCACAACACCTCGCCATTTTACGAGATAAAGGTATACTAGCGTCGCGCAAAGACGCCAATCGGGTTTTCTACCGGGTTAGCGACGCGCGTACGCTGCGCCTAATAGGTATGATGCAAGAAATTTTCTGTTCCCACTAAGACACTATGTTGACACAATTTACTGAATTTGCGGCAAACCACCCTTTGCTGGTTATCGCTTTTATGGCTTTACTCGTCCTGGTTTTCCTAAACGAGATGAAGATAGCCACCCGGAAATTTGCCAGTCTGACGCCAGCAGCTGCGGTGCAGTTGATGAATAGCGAAGAGGACAATCTGCTGATGCTGGATGTTCGAGAGCCCGCTGAAACTGCCGGGGGCAAGATCTCTAAAGCTGTCCAGATTCCGGTCGGAAGTGTCAGTAAGCGTATCGGGGAACTGGAAAAACATCGCGATAAGCATGTCATTGTT
>JAOUJX010000350.1 GCA_029882955.1 Gammaproteobacteria bacterium | reverse complement strand
GGCCAGTTCGCCAAACCCCGATCGGCAGATTATGAAGAAGTCGATGGCGTTTCATTGCCCAGCTACCGGGGAGATATTATTAACGATGCAAGTTTCGATGAGGCGGCTCGAATCCCGGACCCTCAGCGAATGCTGGAGGCATATCATCAAAGCGCTGCTACCTTAAATTTATTGCGCGCCTTCGCCCAGGGTGGTCTGGCCGATTTACACCAGGTCAATCGCTGGAATATGGGCTTCGCCAGGGCTAACCCGGTCACCGAGCGTTTTTTGCAGATGTCGGAACGTATCGAAGAAGCGCTAAAGTTCATGGAAGTCTGCGGCATAAAATCTGCCAATGCCCCGTCAATCCGCGAAACTCAGTTATTCACCTCGCATGAAGCCCTGTTGTTAAACTACGAGGAAGCTTTATGCCGAATCGATTCCTTTACCGGCAAACGCTATAACTGTTCTGCGCACTTTGTCTGGATAGGTGAACGAACTCGCCAACTGGACCACGCGCACATCGAATTTTTCAAGCAGGTCGAAAACCCGGTTGGGGTTAAAATAGGGCCGACTACCACTGCCGATGAACTCATTACATTGATCGATGCGCTAAATCCCGACAATGAACCGGGACGATTGACACTGATAACCCGCATGGGTGCTGATATTCTGGCTGACAAACTTCCCATGCTCATCCGTAAAGTGCAGACCGAAGGTCGCAACGTGGTCTGGTCGTCCGACCCGATGCATGGCAATACCGTAAAGGCCAGCTCTGGATACAAGACTCGCCAGTTTGACGATATCCTGCGTGAGCTTCGACAGTTCTTTGCGGTACATAAGGCCGAAAGTAGTTTTCCCGGCGGTATACACCTGGAAATGACCGGCGAAGACGTCACCGAATGCACTGGTGGTGCCTACCGGATTTCTGACGAAGACCTCGGTCAGCGATATCACACACAATGCGATCCCAGACTCAACGCCGACCAGGTTCTGGAACTGGCTTACTTGATGGCCGACACCCTGAAAGAAGCGAAAGTAGAACAGATATAAAATGAGTAAATCTAATATGAGCAGTAGGCTTGAACAGGTACTAAAAGCCGGTCAGTTCGCTATGACCGCGGAGACCTCTCCACCCGATGCGGCCACTGCCGAGGTGGTTTTAAACCGGGTATCCTGTTTAAAAGGTGTCGCCGATGCAGTCAATGTTACCGATGGAGCGAGTGCCCGTGTTCATATGTCAGCTCTCGCCGCAGCCGCTATCATGGCTCAGGAAGGCATCGAACCAGTCCTGCAACTAACCACGCGCGACCGTAACCGCATCGCCTTACAAGGTGACGTAGTAGGCGCTTCGGCACTTGGTATTCACAACTTCCTTTGCTTAACTGGCGACAAAATGTCAGCCGGAGACCAACCCGAGGCCGCTGAAGTCTTCGAAATAGACAGCGGTGCATTAATGCGACAAATGCGAGACATGCGAGACCTCGGCAGCTACCCGTCGGGTCGTGAAATCAATCCTCCACCGTCGCTGTTCCTGGGTGGTGCCGAGGTACCTATGGACCCCGGTCCCGACTGGTCACCGGCGCGTATTAACGCCAAGATCGACAACGGCGCGCAATTCTTTCAAACCCAGTATTGCTTCGACCTCGGTATAGTCGAGCGCTATTGCCATCGACTGCTCGAAGAAGGTATCACCGAGAAGGCGTATTTCCTGATCGGTATCGGCCCGCTGGCATCGGCCAAATCGGCTCGCTGGATGGATCAAAACCTGTTCGGCGTCGATATCCCTGAAGCCATCATCAAACGCCTCGAAGGGGCCGACGATGAAAAAGCCGAGGGTCGCGCTATCTGCGCCGAATTACTCCAGGGTTTCTCAGAAATCAAAGGCTGTGCCGGCGCACATTTGATGGCACCGCATCAGGAGGCCGCCTGCGCACAGGTAATCCAGGAGTCGGGGTTGCTCACCAGGAGGTGATTTTCAAATGTCTAGACGCTCTGCCCAAATATTCGTCTTAATTATTATAACCTGGTTATCTAACCTTTCGAATGCTGCCGAATTCAAGGTCGAACAGGTCGCTCAACTCCCCGGTATTCCCTGGGGAATCGATTTCATTGATCAAAATAATCTGATTGTTAACATACGGTCCGGCAACGCTTTCATTGTCCATATTAGCCAGGGAAAAATTACCCGGTTAAGCGGCTTGCCCGATATCCAGGCAACTGCTCAGGGGGGATTACTAGACGTGGCTCTCGGCCCGGGTCAGGAGTGGATTTATTTTACTTATAGCAAATCAACCACGCAGGGCAAGGTCACAACACTTTCCAGAGCTAAACTCAAAGAGACTCATCTCACCGACTGGCAGGATTTGCTGGTCACTGATTCAGCTACCGACACCGGCCGACATTTTGGCAGTCGTATTGCTTTTGATGGACAAGGGCATGTCTTCTTTGGCATCGGCGACCGCGGCGTACGTGACAATGCACAAGATCTAAACAATCACGCAGGTAGTATTATCCGACTCACTCTCGACGGCGAGATACCCGCTGACAACCCCTTTGTTAATCAAAAAGGTAAACTTGCTGAAATCTGGAGTTACGGGCATCGTAATCCACAGGGACTTTTATTTGACTCTAAAAACCAAATCCTCTGGGAAATCGAACACGGCCCTCGCGGCGGCGACGAAATCAACCTGATTATAAAAGGACGGAATTATGGCTGGCCCGTGGTGAGTCACGGCAAGGAATACTGGGGGCCGGTATCGGTTGGAGAAGGCACGGAAAAGCAGGGTATGGAACCCCCAAGAAAAGTATATATTCCGTCCATTGCCCCCGGTAGTTTAATGCTTTATCAGGGTGAGGCTTTTCCACAGTGGCGAGGCAACCTGTTTGCAGGTGCTTTAAAATTACAGCATATAAATCGACTGACTGTGTCTGACGATAATAAAATTATCGACGAGGAACGTCTGCTGGAAAATTTAAATGAGCGTATCAGGGCTTTGACCGAAGATCATCAGGGCTGGATTTATTTCTCTACCGACTCTGGTAAAATCATGCGCTTAAGGCCTGATAAGTGACCGCGCATCGAGTCGACTCGGTCAAAGTTCAATGCCCCTACTGCTGGGAAAAATTCGAAATTATCGTCGACTGCTCGGTTGAATCGCAGGAGTATATTGAGGATTGCGAGATATGCTGCCGACCGATATTATTTGATATCAATATTGACGGGGATAACGAACCGGTAGTCATTTCTCGTAGTGAGGACGAATAGAACCCCTGGAGATTGTGACTCGACCCTACCTGCCGATCTAATTGTTACTCACCTCGAAATCTTCATGGAATACTCCTCATGTTTTCGCGTTCGACATTAACCATAATTTTTAGTTCTGCATTAGTCGCGATACTCGCGGTACTACAGGTTACGCGCGATGTAATACCAGTTTCTATCATCAGCGCGGGGCTTTACGTAGGCAATACACTGTTTCATGAAATAGGACATAGCATTTTTTCGTGGCTATTTGGTATGCCAAGCCTGCCTGCAATATTTACGCTATTTGGTGCAGATCAAGCGGGTGGAGTTACACTGATGTGGGATCGCCAGATAATACTGCAAATACTGGTATTAGCCGGATTAGGCTACCTATGTTATCGCCTTCGCAGTACCTACTCTCCTTTTTATAAGTACGCGTTAGGATTTACCATATTTATCGCGATCCTGGCTATAAGCGGATATCACCAACTCATCATCAATTATATGGGGCATGGTAGTAGCATTATGATTGGTGGATTCTTTTTGTTCCGGGCGTGGGTAAATATCCAGGCCAGGCATACCTTCGAACGTTGGTTGAATGGACTGTTTGGCGTTTTTCTGATATTCCATAATTTAATGTTCAGCTATCGATTGATATTTGACCCTGTAAGACGCTGGGATTATAGCCGAAACGTATCGAGCATCGGGCATCATGACTTCGTAAAGATTGCTAAGGAACTTAATATGATGGATGTTCAGATAGTCGCCTGGTTCACCCTGTTTCTAAGCATCGCTACTTTCGTAATAGCCTCTATTTGTGCAAAAAGTTACTTATCTCGAGCAAAATAAATCAACTACAGGGCTCAGCCAGCCGAAGTCACAAATCCCTGATGTAAAGACCTGTCCGTGACCTCTACCACATCAACCGAATTAACACTAGAATACCTGGGACCAATCTCTAACTGCTTTAACAATTTATCGA
>JAOUJX010000349.1 GCA_029882955.1 Gammaproteobacteria bacterium | reverse complement strand
TTGCAGAATACCCAGCAGCAGACCGGCAGCAACTGCACCTTCCAGTGACCCCATGCCACCCACTACGACCACGACAAAACTGAGTACCAGAAAATCCATCCCCATGTGGTAATCCGGCGACAGGATTGGTGTATACATGACACCGGCAAGTCCTGCCACAACAGCAGCAATACCAAATACAATGGTAAAGCGGCGATCTATATCAATGCCGAGCAAGCCGACTGTCTCACGATCAGCCATGCCGGCACGTACCACCATGCCAAAGGTCGTAAACCGCAAGAAGGCAAATACGCCGGCGATAATACCGGCTGAGAAAAATAAAAATACGATTCGCCACCAGGGATAAACAACAGTGCCTGCAGCGAATCCCAGCAATGAACCGATATCAGCAGAACCGGCAACTATATCCGGAGCCGGTTGAGGAATGGGATTAGCACCAAACTGCGCTTTTACAATCTCCTGGACAACAATCGCGAGTCCAAAAGTAACAAGAATTTGATCAGCATGCGGGCGTTTATAAAAATGACGGATGAGTCCGCGCTCCATTGTGACACCAATTATTAACATGATCGGAATCGCGAACAAGATTGAAAACGGCACGGAATAGTCAATCAAGACAGCCCCGAAATCACCAAGCCAGGATTCAATGTAAGGTGTCCGTACCTCCATCGGCGTACCCCAGGCAGTCATTTGATCTGGATCTATGACTACTTTTTCAAGTGTTAATACTGCCTGTACCGATACTGCACAGAATGCACCCAGCATAAACAGCGCGCCGTGCGCGAAATTAACCACACCGAGCGTGCCAAATACGAGCGTAAGACCCAGCGCAATCAGCGCGTAAGCGCTACCTTTGTCCAGGCCATTTAAAATTTGTAGAACGAAAGCGTCCATCGATAGAACCCCTGCATAAGAAGTTAGTCAGACCAGTGCATTCTCCAGGCAGTACTAACCCGCTAAATGCTATTATTTTGAATACCCAATGAAAAATGGACACTTCCCTGTGCCCATAGATAAGTGGAATATTAGCCGTTGTTATACGGACCCAGATCACCACCCAGCATAGATGCCTGGTATTCAACCTGAGAACGCGGCGTAACTTCAACTACTTCGAGTACGTCAAATTTCGACGTTGGATTTTCCTTACCCTTCACCACCAGTACATCTTTGAAACACTGGTGATCGTCGGCACGATATTCAGTCGGACCATTGCCCATGCCGTCAAACTTGAATCCTTCAAGCGCAGCACCGACAGCACTCGGCTTGAAGCTACCGGCACGCTGACAGGCATCAGCATACAAGATCGCCTGGCAGTAAGTGGTATGCGCAGCCTGGCTTGGTGGGAAACCATAGGCCTGACCAAAAGATTTTACGAACGCCTTCGAGCCTTCGTCCTTTAACGACCAGTGCCAGTTAGTTGAACCGAAAATACCTTTAACGTTGTCACCAGCACCCTGCGCCATTAAACGCGAATAAAGCGGCACAACGATAGCAAAGTCTTTACCGTTAACCTGCTTGTCACGTAGGCCAAACTGTACCGCCTGAGTCAGCGAGTTAACCATGTCCTTGCCATAATGATTGAGAACCAGTACGTCCGCGCCTGAATTCAGGACCGGCGTAATATACTGAGAGAAGTCACCCGCACCCAATGGTGTACGGATAGCAGCGGCAGTATTCCAGCCGAGTTGCTCGGTGTATTTTTTAATCGAACCTTCCTGTGACCAGCCCCAGGTGTAATCTGCAGTAAGGTGGTAGGCAGTTCGATCAGTACCAAAGTTATTTTTCAATACCGGACCCAATGCAGCACCCGACATTTCAGTGTTGAAGAAATGACGGAAGCCGTTGGCACGCTTATCCTTACCAGTGGTATCGTTTGAGTGCGTCAAGCCTGCCATAAAGATAACACCGGCTTCCTGACATAAACCCTGTACTGCAATGGCAACACCCGAGGATGAACCACCAGTGATCATGACGGCACCGTCTTTTTCGATCATACGCTTGGCTGATGCACGCGCCGCATCTGATTTGGTCTGTGTGTCACCTGTGACATAGACTACTTTCTTACCGTTGACACCATTACCTTTCAGTGCCTTCGATGAAAAAGTATTCAGCATACCCCCGTCACCTTCACCGTTAATGTGTTGCACGGCTAACTTATAAGCACGTAATTCATCCGCACCTTCGTCGGCATAGGCACCAGTCTGAGGTACATTAAAACCAAAGGTAACTGTTCCACCCTTGGGTTCGTTACGATAGCCGGCAAAAGCTTTATTGGTAAAAATTAAAGGCATACTTCCAGCTGCGATTATTCCAGCAGTGCCTTTAAGCAGGCTACGTTTGGAGCTATCGACCGGTGATTTTTTGTTACTCATAAAATTATCCTCAACTTGTTGTAATAAATGGCTAACCAAAGGTTGGCTATAATTCTTTAGCTATTTTTATGCCAATATTAATTATCTTTAAATATCAATCATTTAAATTGATTCACAAATACTCGTTGACCTGTTCGTCACGATAGGTAACACTGCATGTGTTTCTATTGGTAACAAATATTGGGTATTCATGCCTTCTAATCCATCAGAATTTCGTCCAACGGAGATAACGATAATCGTTGTGCTCATTGCGGTAATGGTCTTGCTTCCACCCGTCCTTGGGCTATGGAGCGCAAATGATAACGCCTGGTATACGCCCTACCTGATATGGCTCGGTGTCATCGGCTTAGGATACTGGCTACAGAAAATCCTGCAGAAACATGCAATTTGAACTCTGGCAATTATTCCTGGTTGGCGTCACCTATCTAGGCATATTGTTTATTATTGCGATTGCTGCAGACCGCCACTGGATACCCGCGTCGGTGGTTCACCACCCTATCGTTTACACGCTGTCAATTGGCGTCTACGCAACCTCCTGGAGTTTTTACGGCAGCGTCGGGTTTGCCCAACAGGAGGGTTACAATTTTCTCACCATTTATCTCGGCACTACTCTGGCTTTCATTGCGTCGCCCATCCTGCTAAGGCCGATTCTGAAACTCACCGAAACTTATCGCCTGGCTTCTTTAGCAGACTTATTCGCTTTTCGCTATAACAGTCAGGCCGCCGGCATTCTGGTGACGTTATTTATCCTGACCGGCACCCTGCCCTATATGTCGCTGCAAATTCAGGCGGTCACCAACACGCTACAAATAATGACCAGGGACTCCGATCAGACTTTTATCGCGTTTGGTTTTTGCCTGACCATCGCATTATTTTCGATATTATTCGGGGCTCGCCATATTTCCCTACGTGAAAAACATCGCGGCCTGGTCGCCGCCATCGCATTTGAATCACTGGTAAAACTGGTCGCATTGTTGACGGTGGGACTGTTCGCTGTTTTTGGTATTTTCGGCGGATTTAGTGAACTAAACCAATACCTGATTTTACATCCCGAAGCTAAAGCCGCTTTATTTCAACCGGTTCGGGAAGGCCCCTGGGCTACTCTAATGCTTTTATCCTTTGCCGCGGCATTTTTGTTGCCGCGCCAGTTTCATATGATATTTGTTGAAAACATGGATCATAAAAATATCGACGTTGCGAGCTGGGCTTTTCCGCTTTTCCTATTGTTATTAAACTTGTCTATCCCGCCGATACTATGGGCTGGTGAATCGCTTAGTTTAAGTATCCCGGCTGATCTATATGTACTTGGAATTACCCTTGATAGCGGCAGTACTATTTTACCTGTTCTGACTTTTATCGGTGGTCTCTCGGCCGCTAGTGCAATGATTATTGTCACAACGCTTGCCCTGGCTACTATGTGCATGAACCATCTGGTATTACCCGCCAGCTTCCCTCCCCGTTTATCGGCAGGCACCAATATGTACGAATGGCTGCTCTGGGGAAAGCGGCTGGTTATCATTATGATTATCGCTGGCGGCTACGGATTCTATCTATTGCAGCAAAGAAACCATGGCTTAGCAGGATTAGGGCTCATTTCATTCGTCGCAGTGGCGCAATGTCTGCCCGGCATTGTTGGTCTGCTTTACTGGCAGCGAGCCAGCAAATCGGGGTTTATCGCCGGGTTGTCCGTCGGCGGCTCTATCTGGGCCATTACTTTAATGATACCCCTGTTCGAAAGAGCCGGAATAATCGATACGCCATATTTTAATATACTCGACCTGGCCATGAACGCCACCGACACAGCGGTCTGGTCATTATTATTTAACAGCCTGTTTTTTGT
>JAOUJX010000348.1 GCA_029882955.1 Gammaproteobacteria bacterium | reverse complement strand
ACGCCCCAACATATTGTCGAAGCGGGCGTAAAAGCACTCCATGATGGTCACCACGGTTATACGGCTGCCAATGGTCTGTTGCCATTGCGAGAGGCAGTTGCCGACGATATTCTGCAACAACGCGGCGTTGAGGTCGATCCCGATCAGGTCATGATTGTTCCCGGCGGCAAAGTGACGATGTTTTTCGCGATTATGATGTTTGGCGAAGCGGGTGCCGAAATTATGTATCCCAACCCGGGTTTCCCAATCTATGAATCCGCGATCAACTTCACCGGAGCCAAAGCCGTACCGATTCCGTTACACGAAGAGAGTGGCTTTTCTTTCAACGCCGAGGAAGTGTTGAGCCTGATTACACCGAAGACCCGACTATTAATTATCAATAGCCCGACTAATCCGACTGGTGGCGTCGTGCCAAAAGAAGAGATCGACAAACTGGTTACGGGTCTGGAAAACCACCCTCAGGTCTGTGTACTGTCCGATGAAATATACTCGCGCATGACCTACGACGACCAGGAACATGTCAGCCTGCTTCAGTATGAAAGCCTGCGTGATCGCCTGATCCTGCTGGACGGCTGGTCTAAAACCTATGCCATGACCGGATGGCGA
Source organism: Gammaproteobacteria bacterium (assembly GCA_029882955.1). Taxonomy (GTDB): domain Bacteria; phylum Pseudomonadota; class Gammaproteobacteria. The sequence continues at coordinate 3,615 of JAOUJX010000348.1, read as the reverse complement.
CTGGGATATGGTGTGTGGCCAAAACAATTGATCGAATATGCCACCCGGCTGTCTATCAACAGTCATTCCTGTGTTAACGCAGCGGCGCAATGGGCCGGAATCGCGGCGCTACAGGGGCCTCAGGATAGCGTCGATAACATGTGCCTGGCTTTTAACCGGCGCCGTAAAGTCATCGTCGAGTTACTCAACACCGTGAACGGGTTTAGCTGCGTGATGCCCGGCGGGGCATTCTATGCGTTTCCTAATATATCAGCGACCGGCTACAGCTCGCGCGAGTTACAGGACAAGCTCCTGAACGAAGCTGGCGTAGCCACTCTGGCCGGCACCAGTTTCGGGTCCAACGGCGAGGGCTACCTGCGTTTTTCATATGCGAACTCGCTCGAAAACATCGAAAGCGCCATCGAACGTATCAAGGACCTGTTGTAACTTGAGTAATCATCGTCCAGCGTTTTCTCTCATTTGTGTAGACTGGGGAACCACCAATCTTCGTGCCTTCGCACTGGATGAGCATGGCAATATTGCCGAGAAACGCGAGTCCGAATCGGGTATTCAAAATGTCCAGCAGGGAGATTTCAAATCTATTTTGAACGGGCTAATCCAGGATTGGCAAACCAACAATTCTGAATCCACCCTGGTATTAATGTCTGGAATGATTGGTAGCCGACAGGGCTGGCTGGAAGCGCCCTATGCTACCTGCCCGGTTAGTCCACAGGATCTCATCGATGGTCTGGTTAGCGTTCCAGATGAAAACTCAACCTGGATCACTCCTGGAATTTGCGTGCCCGCAGAAACAGGCCGACCCGACGTCATGCGGGGCGAAGAAACCCAGGTATTTGGTGCGCTTCGTTTTTTACAGCGCGACGACGCGGTGTTGTGCCTGCCAGGCACTCACAGTAAATGGGTTGCAGTAGACCAGGGAGCGATTACCCGGTTTTCCACTGCAATGACCGGCGAAGTATTTCATGTGATGCGGGAGCACAGCATTTTAGCTACGCTGATGACTGATAATGGAGAACATGATGCCAGGGCCTTTGGTGAAGGTTTAAAGCAATCCGCCGAGCCAGGTGGGTTACTCAACCATCTGTTTACAGTACGATCGAAAGGCCTGTTCAACAGTTTGCCGGGCAATGCCTTAAGCAGCTATCTATCAGGCATCCTGATTGGACATGAGATACGGGAACTTGCCAGTTTGACGCATACCGAATCGAAGGAAATCATATTACTGGGATCTTCAATCCTGTCCAAACGCTATGCTCAGGCCCTGACATTGATGGGACTGTCCTTTGTTGCTCTAGACAACGATATTGCCACCACCCAGGGCCTGTTCAGTATGGCTCAACAGGCTGGGCTCATCAAATAACCAGAGGAGTTTATTTTGACTATTCCCTTGATACATTACCTCGATAAAATGCCCCTCGTAGCTGTTCTGCGCGGCATAACACCCGAACAGGCCGTGGATGTAGGACAGGTACTGGTAGGTGCTGGTTTTACCATTATCGAAGTACCACTTAATTCTCCCGATGCTCTCGAAAGTATTCGTTTGCTTTCCGCCGCCTTCTCTGACCGGGCACTGACAGGAGCTGGAACCGTGCTGTCGGTTAAAGATGCAGAAGATATCGCCGCTGTTGGCGGCAATTTAATCGTCATGCCGCATAGCGATCCGGAGGTGATTCGCGCCGCTAAGAATCTAGGCTGTATCGTCATGCCCGGCGTGATGACGCCAACCGAAGCGTTCGCTGCGCTAAATAATGGAGCAGACGCGCTTAAACTCTTCCCGGCCGAAGTCATCTCGCCAGCTGCATTGAAAGCCATGCGCGCCGTTCTGCCGAGAGAAACTGTCCTGCTCCCTGTCGGCGGTATTAATCCCGATAACATGGCTGATTACTGGGCTAGCGGCGCCTCCGGCTTTGGCCTGGGTTCCAACCTTTTCAAACCCGGAAAGCCTTTACAGGCAATCGAGAAAGACGCGCTAGATTGCGTCAATTCGATCAACCGATTAAAAGCTCAATAGACGCCAATATGACTGGAAAGCCGCTTCGCGTAGCCGCTATCGGCGAATGCATGGTTGAATTATCGCAGACGGATGGCAACTGTCATCTGAGCTTTGGTGGGGACAGTTTAAATACCGCCGTCTATATGGCCCGTTCAGGTACGGCGGTTGATTACATCACCGTCCTCGGCGACGATCCCTATAGCGACACAATGCTCCAGACCTGGTCTGATGAAGGCGTCGGCACTCGACTAATTCGACGTGAAGCCGGTCGACTACCGGGCCTATACGCCATTAATACCGATGCCCGGGGTGAACGCAGTTTTTACTACTGGCGTGATAACTCACCCGCCAGAGAGCTACTGACGGGCAAGCATAAAAAGCAACTCGAAACGTCCTTACTCGAATTCGATGTACTCTATTTTAGCGGTATCAGCCTGTCTATACTGGATGAAGCCCAGCGCGAGAGCCTGTTCGACATTCTCGGAAAAGCTCGACAACGCAACATTACCATTGCCTTCGACCCGAATTACCGACCGGTCGGTTGGTCAAGCCCTGAAACCGCAAAACAATGGATTTATCGGGCCTATGGTTTATGTACGCTTGCCTTACCCACCCTGGATGACGAACAGCTATTAGACCCGGATATTTCCGCAGAACAACTGGCGAAGAATTTACTCGCTCTGGATATTCCTGAAATAGTCATCAAAATGGGGGCAAGCGGGTGCCTGGTTAAGACAGCGCAGACAGAACAGATAATCCCTGTTCCAGCAGCCGTTACCCCGGTCGACACCACCGCCGCAGGCGACTCATTTAACGCGGCCTATCTCAGCGCCCGGTTACGCGGTAAAAATGTACGAGAGGCAGCAATCACCGCCCACCGCCTCGCTGCAGTCGTCATCCAGCATCGTGGTGCCATTGTGCCTGAATCCGCGATGCCTTAAACCTCGGTCACCGCTTTTTCAGTCGTTTCAGCAAGCTGCTGCTGACGACTTTCCCGATAAAAAATAATGAGTCCCGAAACAATAATCAGCAAGGCTCCGGACAGTTCGGCAAAACCGGGGATATCATTCCAGAAAATATAGCCCAGGATCATAGCCCAGATGATCGAAGTATACTGAAACGGCATAACGACGCTGGCGGGTGCCACCTTGACCGCATGGTTGAGCATAATATGCGCAGTTGTGGCAACTACCCCAAGAATACATAGTAGCGTGAAGTCGAGTACATCCGGCATTACCCATCCAAGCGGTAGCGTTAAACTGCCTGCCAGCGCTACGCCAGTGGTTTGATAGGTAATCAGATGAAATCCGCCACTATGTCGCAGATATCGGGCCAGCACCATCATCGATGCCAGCGACAGGCTGCCTGCCAGTGCGATTAAGGCAGGGATAGTCAGCGCAGCTTCGCTGGGTGGAAAAATCAGCATCACCCCGAAGAACCCCATACTCACGGCAATAAGACGCGGCCAGCCCACCTTTTCCCCTAGAAAAACCACTGACAGGCCGGTAACAAAAATAGGGGCGGCGAGATAAAACAGAAATACATCGGCGAGCGGTAATTCGCGTACGGCGAGATAAAAAAATGCCACTTCGGCAATCACCAGCAACACCCGTAAAAGCTGC
>JAOUJX010000347.1 GCA_029882955.1 Gammaproteobacteria bacterium | reverse complement strand
CTTAAGCACTAAAATGGTCGCCGTCGTACCGGACTCCGATCCGGTACCCATTACAAAGAGGCTCCAGAGCTTACAGTAAACATGCTTCAATGGATTCCGGCTCGGAGGCCGGAATGACAAAAACAGGGTTTCCAGCCTTTAAGTAAGTGCCATTCGGGATGCACCACTCAACCGCGCAACAGCATCAGCATCGCAACAACTGTAAGCCCAATACCAAACAGCACTGACGCCTCGACGAATCCCCGCCCGAGCACGGCGTTCCAGGCAATGACCCAGCTCGGCACCAGATAGGTATAGGCCATGACGCGGGTGCCGGACAAACGCTTGTTAGCGTAAATCAACAGAGCGAAGGTGATCAGTGTGGCGAAAATGACGACGTAAGCCAGCGTCACCCAGACGATTGCTGGCATCGCGGCCCAGTCCGTGGCGAGGATTTCAGGATAGCTGACCGCAATCAGCGGTATCGAACCGCCGATAAGAACACCGAAGGTGAAAACCGGCACCGGTTCGCCGTCATCCAGCAATCTCGCCAGGGGTACGTAGAGCGCGTGTGCCACTACGCCGATAAAAAATATTTTTTCGCCTCTTCCTAGCTCAAAGGACATCATTGCATCGATATCGCCACGGAAAATGACCCAGATCGCACCGACTCCGGCGATAGCGAGCGACATCAGCACATGGGCGGAAGTTGACTGACGCACCAGCAACAATGCAAAAACGGCGGTCAGGAAAGGCGTCAGCGTAAACATGGCACTGGTAGAGATCGCGGTGGTGACAGCCAGCGCCTCGAACAGCGCGGCAAAATAGGTGGCGAATACAGTCCCGAGTAACAGGTAGCGCCAGACCCGCGTCAATTGACGTTTCTCCGGGGGGCAGGTAATCAGAATAACCCCACCCATCAGAATGCCCGATATCAGGAAACGCAGCGCCATCAACGCGGTGCCGTCGACAAAGGGTACGGCTATGTTTCCGAGCGCATAAGTACCCGCGACAAACATCGAAAAAAACAGCATCGCGATGTGCGCTTTGGCAGTTTCACTTAATTGCATAATGGTATTTATTATTAGCGAGAGAATTCGCTAGAGTATACCTGCAGGCGGGGAAAATTGATTACCGAAACTGACGCTCCAAATACGGTATCGGAGTCACTATAATAAATCCCTTTGCTCTGGATAGTATTCTCAGAATTGTAGGGTGGGTATACTGTACCGGAATTGTGGTTGGAGGACCGGGAGATGCTGAAAAACAGGCGAACAGATATTTTGCACTCCCCGCTTTTTCTGCTCTCGCTTGGTGTCCTGTTGCTTAATGACTGGTACCTCAAGCACCAGTTTCATAACTGGCTGACGGGCAAGCTATCAGATATTGCTGGGTTGATGGTTATTTTCCTGTTTGCTTATGCTTTCTTCCCGAAACAGGCGAAGGCCTTACTGGTCATTCTGGCTGGTAGTTTTATTATTTGGAAGTCCCCATACTCGCAGTGGTTCATTGATCTGTGGAATAATCTCGCACCATTCAACATTGGCCGGACAGTAGACTATACAGACCTGCTGGCATTGCCGGTTTTGTTGCTTGCCTGGTATTATGCCGAGGGAAGACGATCACAACCTACAAAGAAAATATGGCTATCCCTTATTGTGTTCTGTTCAGTGTTTGCGATCACGGGAACATCAAAACTTACCGAAGAGGACATACAGCGATACGAGAAAATTGAAAAGGTGCATAAGGAATACGTCAGCACCTATACATTCAAACCCAGGCAGCTGGACCCCAATATACGAAGCAGGCTCGAAAAGCTCATCTTTACCCTGCCAGACCAGAAAATACTAAATCAACGAAATATCAAGGTTGAAGACTGGGTCAATGAGGCATTCACCGCCATCACCTATGAATTCCCGCGATTCTATGTTTATACCTGGGTATATCATGAGAAACCCGAAACACCGACGGAATACAATATTTCTCCCCGGGAAAAATGTGATCAGCAATTAGCCCTGACTAATGACAAAGACGTTGGAACTTTTTTAGGCGCCTCCATCAAGTTCAGCAGGGAGGAAAACGGCGTGCGAATCGAACTGGTAAATATTAAGTTATGTGATATCCCGGAGAAGAAAACCACGGCACAGGCATTGGAATATTTCGTCAAAAACTTTATTGGGAGAATTGAGCGAGAATTCTATCCGTGAATGTCGCTCGTAAGCCTTCGTCTCCGATTGCCAGCTAAATTGGGTGGCGAGTTCAATATAGTAGCGATAATCGTCCTCGCAGAAAAAAGTTTTCTGCCGCTGTAAAGTTTATAAGCACCCCAACAGTGTATATATCAAACTAGTCACTTAGAGCCTGGCTACGAGTTCTGCAGCTTCAGTAAGTACTTTGCGTAATATACTCTCTATTTCTCTTAATTCATCCGGACCAGAGATCAATGGCGGTGCTAGCTGTATAACGGGCTCACCGCGATCATCAGTACGGCAGATAAGGCCGTTTTTGTATAGGTTGGGGGATAAAAAGTTAAAGAGGATATCTTTAGCTTCATCTTTGTTTAATGCTTCTTTTGTAGCTTTGTTTTTAACAATTTCAATACCAAAGAAATAACCTGCGCCCCTGACATCACCAACAATAGGGATATCGTAAAGTCCTTCAAGTAGCTCCCTGAATAGCGGCTCATTTTCTCTAACATTCGCAAGAAGATTCTCTTTTTCGAAGATATCAAGATTAGCCATTGCTGCTTTACAAGCAACAGGGTGACCTGCAAATGTAATTCCGTGAAGGAATGTTGAATCGGGATCTAAGAAGGGCTCAATTAGAAACTCCCTACAAATCATAGCGCCCATTGGGACATACCCAGAAGTTAGCCCCTTGGCACATGTGATGATATCGGGTTGGTACTCAAAGCGTTCAGAACCAAACATATAGCCGAGTCTTCCAAAGGCACAAATCACTTCATCAGATACAAGCATCACACCGTATTTGTCACATATATTGCGTACTTCCTGGAAGTAACCCTCAGGTGGCACAATGCAACCACCGGAGTTTTGTACCGGTTCTAGAAATACGGCGGCAACAGTGTCTGGACCTTCAATTTCAATCATTCGCTCAATTTCATAAGCACATTTTTTCCCAAAATCGGCACTACTCATGCCTTCTTCCATCAAGTGACTATGGTAGGCATCAGTGTTTTCAACATGAAAGGTGCCGGGTACTAAAGGCTCAAAAGTGTTTCGAATATCAGTGAGCCCGTTAATCGACAGGGCGCCCATGGTAGTACCATGATAGGCAAGGTTTCTAGATATGACTTTATAGCGTCTATGTTCGCCTATCTCTGTATAATACTGACGAACTAATTTCCATGCAGACTCTACTGCTTCCGAACCGCCGGAGGTAAAGAAAACACGATTAAGATCGCCCGGTGCATATTCAGCTAGCCGGGCTGCCAGTTCAATAGCAGGCTCATGGGCATTGTTCCAAATAGGGAAGTAGGCAAGCTTTTTACTTTGCTCAGCTATGGCGTCAGCAATTTCTTTGCGTCCATGTCCAACTTGAGAAACAAATAAGCCACCTAAACCATCAAAATATTTTTTACCATGAATATCATAAACATAGCAGCCTTCACCATGATCGATAATTGGTACGTCATTCTCGTGGTAGTACCCCATACTGGTGAAATGCATCCATAAGTGTTTGCGGGCAAGTTCTTGTAGCTGTTCGTTTTTCATAATTTCTAACCAATTTGTTATCTTTGTAAATACTCGTTCAGCCTAAAGGGCATTTAAAGTTTAATGAATTACTATTTATCACTGCTGTCCCGTTAAGGAGTAAAGAAGCGGCCTGATTCTGAGCCAGTTTGATACAATGAGCTTGCTTATAACTTCTTGAAACCAAACGAAGAATCAGGCCTTGGCACATTGTAATACGATCCTGTCGCAAATACTAAAATTGATACCGAGACAGAGCCTGACCCGTGAAACGTTTTGGGTATGAATTCGAGACACTGGCAAAACAGCATCATAGCGGCCGATCTTTCCGGTCGGCCGCTATGATGCTGTTTACCAGTCTGGTCGTTGCTCAATTATCGGAGATGTACCTGGAAATTGAATTCACCCTCTATCATCTGTTCGATAGAGTCAGTATCGATTGAAATACAAGCACTAATATTATTAAACAGGTCAGATCCAGTTAAACCGCCACCAGAACACCCCATCACCTCGCACTCACAATAACACTAACACCCTCCACCCAATCCTTATCCTCATCAGTA
>JAOUJX010000345.1 GCA_029882955.1 Gammaproteobacteria bacterium | reverse complement strand
CCGAAATTTCGCCACTGAGCCGCTGTGATGCGGTACTCATGCCTTTTTGCGAATCGCCTCGACGTAATCGAGCCGGCGGCAATACCCAGGATTCAGCCCGCTTCGCTTGTCGAACATCCAGCGTGGCGGGTAAGTCTTCGTATTCGATTACAGCCTTTTTTGCAGCCTTACGGGCCGCTATGACTGATTTAGCAATTACCACGAATACCGGCTGGCCAAAATACTGAACCAGTCCATCGGCCAAAATCGGATCGTCATTTATAATAGGGCCACAGTCGTTGTGACCGGGAATGTCTTCGGCGGTGAGTACCGCGACGACACCGTCTGCGCACCTAACCGCATCAAGATTAATCGAGTTGATTCGCGCATGAGCGCGCTGGCTCATCCCCGGTGCAGCATATAAAGTACCCGCCAGCTCTGGAATATCATCGACATAAGCAGCCTCACCCGCTACATGCAAATGTGCCGACTCATGCGGCGTAGACCAGCCGGGTTTAACTTCCATCAGGCACAAACCTCAAAGACATTCAATGGTGTTTTCGAACGGGTCTCCAAATAAAAGCGATAGAGCAGGTTAGCCGAGGCCTGACTACGATAGGCTGCACTGGCACGCATGTCTGAGAGAGGCTGGAAATCAAGCTTTAGCAATTCCATTCCCTGTTGAATGTTTTCTTCGCTCCAGCTTTTGCCGGTGAGAAAATCTTCGGTTTGCGATGCCCGTTTTGGAATCGCCGCCATACCACCAAAGGCAATTTTAATATCAGAGACTTTGTCACCATCGAGCCTCAGGGCAAAGGCAGCACAAAGCGCCGAGATATCCTGATCAAAACGCTTGGCAAGTTTATAGCTGCTTAATACCAGGCCGGCCTCACGCGCTGGAATCATAACTGACTCGATAAACTCGCCGGCTTGCATGGCATTTTTCTGATAACCGAGATACAAATCCTGCAACGCCATTTCGCGTGTCGCACTACCTTGACGTAATTTGATGCGGGCGCCGATTGCAATCAAAACCGGCATCGAGTCACCGATTGGGGATCCGTTGGCAATATTACCCACAAGTGTCCCGGCATGACGCACCGGCATCGAAGCGAAGCGTCTGAACAGTTCGCTCAATTCAGGATAGCTGTTAGCCAGAACAGCAAAGGCGTCTTCGAGAGTTACCGCGGCACCGATTTCTATCGCCGATGCTGTTTCATTAATTCTTTTTAATTCATCAACATTGCCGAGATAAATTACCTGGTTTAACTCACGCAACTGCTTCGTCACCCAGAGGCCAACATCGGTGCCACCGGCAAGAATGCTGGCATCAGGATTTAGCAGATAAAGATTGGCGAGTTCCTCAAGGCTGACAGGTGCGTGGTAGCTACCCGCTGACGAAGTGATATTCAGTTCCTGGTCAGGCTTTAATGCATTTAACCGGTCGATCAATCGCAGCTCGTCCTGTTCGATCAACGGGTAATCTTTCATATGCATCCCGGCTTCGATGATCGGCCCATAACCGGTGCAGCGACAGAGATTACCGGATAGCACATCGTCCAGTGTCGCCCGATCCGGGTTTACGCCATTCTGATATAACGCAAATAACGACATGACAAAACCGGGGGTACAGAAACCGCATTGCGAAGCATGATAGTCGACCAGGCTTTGTTGAACCGGATGCAGGCCGCCATCTGGCTGCTTCAGCGATTCAACGGTATACAGAGCCTTACCATTGAGGGTTGATAAAAACTGGATACAGGCATTCACCGCGCGATAGCGAATTTTACCGTCCACCGCTTCGGCAACAACTACCGTACAGGCGCCACAGTCACCTTCCGCGCAGCCCTCCTTACTACCGGTTCGATTCAGGTCTTCACGTAGATATTGCAATACCGAACGGGTTGGCTCGGGATTATCGACGCGAATGATTTCACCATCGAGTAAAAAACGGATCGAAGACACCGATTTAACTACCCCGGTAGGTGGAGTAACTCCACGGTGACACCAGCAAAGGCACATGATAATGCGCATCAGCGTCGGCTATACCAAAACGCAATACGACTTCATCGACAAAAGCAGGCTCAGGCAGGTCGGTATGATTGGCACGGAAATAATCTCCCGCCTGGAACACCAGTTCATAGACACCGGTTTTAAATTCGTCGGCATCCAGCAGGGGGCTGTCGAGTCTGCCATCGCTATTGGTTTGGTCTTTTTTGATCAATTCACGCCGCGCATCGATACGGTACAACTCAACGCTAACCGCTGCTGCCGGGCAACCGTGCGCCGTGTCTAATACATGTGTGGTTAATCTGCCCATGCCCCCTCCGCAATGCCAGAAGGGTAAAACTCGCATCAAATCTCTAAATTGTCAACACTTTTGATAGATTATTGTTAACAATCATTATTATCATGCTACACTTCAGGAAAACTACGAGGGGATTAGAACCATCGAAACCAGCGCAACCAAAAACTCAGGAACCAGCAGCGAAGACGACGTACTGCGCCAGATTGAGCAGGCGGTACTGGATCATCGGCTTCCACCAGGAACGAAACTCAAAGAAGTACAACTGGCGGAAGTTTTTGGCGTTAAGCGCGGCACTATTCGCAAAGTATTGTCGCGCCTGGCCAACTCCCGCCTGGTGGTTCAACTGCCCAATCGTGGCGCCAGCGTGGCGCAGCCCTCGGTCGAAGAAGGTCGAGATCTGTTTGCCGCCAGAAGAGCGATAGAAAACGCTATTATCGAAATCCTGGTTAGCAGAAACGACGCTGGTCTTATTACTCATTTACGCAATCTCCTCGATAGCGAACAAAGAGCCTATCAACAAGGGGACAGCAAACTGGCTCTTCCTCTGTCGGTAGATTTTCATCGACAGCTGGCCAAACTGGCTGGTAATAGCGTCCTCGAGGAGTACCTTAACGACATTATTCGTCGTACTCCTCTGGTCATTCTCACTCATCTCGGATCGGAAAGCGAAAACGCCTGCCGAAATCACGAACACGAAGCAATCGTCGATGCGATCGCCGCTGGAGATGCAAAAAAGGCCGGTCAAATTATGAACCAGCACTTGCTGCACATCGAAAATCAAATCAGCGATAAAGCCGAAGAGCCGCAACCCGATCTGGCTGCTTTGTTATTGCCGGAATAAGCCCATGACTAACACTCATTCCTACCCCAGAGATTTAATCGGTTACGGAGCCAACCCGCCGCAGGCTAATTGGCCTGAAAATGCCCGGATAGCATTGCAGTTTGTCCTCAACTACGAAGAAGGCGGTGAGAATAACGTATTACATGGCGATGCCGGGTCCGAGCAATTTCTCTCCGAAATAATAGGTGCGCAGAGTTACCCGGACCGACACATGAGCATGGAATCGATTTACGAATACGGTTCTCGCGCCGGGGTCTGGCGGGTTTTACGTGAATTTGAAAGACGCGGTTTTCCGCTTACAATTTTTGCTGTTGCAATGGCCCTACAGCGTCATCCCGAACTAGCGAAAGCTTTTGTCGATTATGGGCACGAAGTTGCCTGTCATGGACTGCGCTGGATCCATTATCAGGATATGGATGAAGTCACCGAACGCGAGCACATGCAACAGGCGCTGACCATTATCGAACAGGTTACCGGTAAAATGCCGCTCGGCTGGTATACCGGTCGCGATAGCCCGAATACGCGAAAACTGGTGGTTGATCAGGGCAGTTTGCTTTACGACTCCGACTATTACGGCGACGACCTGCCCTTCTGGACCAGTGTGACTGACAGTGCGGGTGAAGATAAATCACATCTGGTGGTGCCTTATACGCTGGATACCAACGACATGCGCTTCGCCACAGCGCAGGGCTTTAATAGCGGGGAACAGTTTTTCCAGTATCTGCGAGACAGCTTTGACGTACTCTACGCGGAGGGCGAAACCGTACCGAAAATGATGTCCATCGGATTGCATTGCCGGTTAATCGGTCGACCAGGCCGATTCGCGGCCTTGCAGCGTTTTCTCGACTACGTCGAAGGTCATAAGCAGGTCTGGGTTTGCCGCCGGATTGACATAGCGAAACACTGGATTGAGCTCCATCCTGCTTAAACTACTCCGTTATTTTATCCGGCTAATACACATCATCATAGCTACCAATATCAACAAGAATAATATCCTTATCCTGGATGATTAACTCCAATACGATACGGTAGCTCATATTGATCGAAATAGACGAAAGACCCTTCAGCTGCCCCAGTAACTCATGTAAGCGCAACGAAGGATGGTGAGGATTGAGCTCCAGCAACTCCAGTACTTTTTGATATTGCCTCATG
>JAOUJX010000346.1 GCA_029882955.1 Gammaproteobacteria bacterium | reverse complement strand
TAATCTCGCGCCATCACTTCGATTTGACTGAGATAGTGCTTCCCTCCTTTTAAATTCATGTCCATTTAAGTAAAGTGAAAGCCTGCATAGCGATAGATTGGCAGGTAGGACAATGGACCGATTGAATGCTTCAACACGACGAAATTTCCTCAAACAACTGGTTCTCGCCAGTGGAATCCTGGCTTTACCCATTAGCGTTCAAAGCGCCTCAAAATCTATCCATACGCGCAAAATACCCTCTACAGGCCTGGATTTATCCATAATTGGTACCGGAACCTGGCGAACCTTCAACGTCGGCAATGATCACCAGGCCCGGCTTAAACGTTGTGAAGTGTTACGCACTTTCTTTGAAATGGGCGGCCAGATGGTGGACTCATCCCCAATGTACGGTTCGGCAGAAGAAGTTCTGGGGTTTTGTCTCAATCGACTGGGTAGCATTGCTGAGCCACTCTTTTCAGCAACCAAGGTTTGGACTTCAGATACCAATGAAGGCAGACAGCAAATCCGGGATTCCCACCGACTCTGGGGTATTCCTGAATTCAATCTGCTACAGGTTCATAACCTGGTCAACTGGCGCGCGCACCTGGATACCCTGTTTCAAATGAAAGCCGATGGAAAATTACAATACGTGGGTATTACCACATCACATGGACGCCGTCATAGAGACATCGAAAATATCATTGTTAGTGAGCCGATAGACTTCGTGCAGCTCACATACCATTTGCAAAATCGAGAGGTCGAAAACCGACTATTGCCAGCTTCGCTAGAAAAAGGTGTCGCAGTTATTGCAAACAGGCCCTTTAGTGGCGGTGACCTGTTTGATGACTATCAACGATATCCCCTACCTGACTGGGTAAAAGAATTTGACTGTCACAACTGGGCGCAATTTTTCCTCAAATTTGTCATATCACATCCCGCGATTACCTGCGCTATTCCGGCAACCTCCAGGGTGGACCATATGATCGAAAATATGGGCGCAGGCTATGGTGAATTGCCAGACGATGCAACGCGCAGGAAAATGCTTCGCCATATAAGCGCACTACACTAAGAAATGGAAGAACTCTTAAGCTATCGTTTGGCCGATCTATTATTGTTTTCTGAATCGACCTACTTACGCCAGTTCGAACGCTACAACCAATGGTTATACCCAGGCCAGTACATCGCCGCTATTTATGGTCTGCTGGTACCTGTCTTCATCACTCGATTTAATTTTTTATTGAATCGAATGCTATTCATAATTCAAGGTCTATGCTGGTTGCTTACAGCTTATGGTTTTTTATGGCAGTTTTATCAATCCATAAACTGGATAGCTTCATATTTTATACCGGTTTTTATTATTCAGGGTTTGATATTTCTGGGGACAGGCTTTAAACAGCATTTAGTCCTGGCCAAAGGAAGAACATTATTTTCTGGATTGATACTGTGGTCCCTGGCGCTGATTTTGAACCCAGTATTAGAGCTTGCAACACAACGAAATTTTTCTGAATTGTCCTGCTTTTTGCTCACCCCCGATTTAATCGCAGTCACCAGCGTAGCAACAATGATGCTATTTAATCAAAAATGGTTTTGGTTTATCCCGTCGTGCAGCTGGTTAGTATTCAGTTTACTGACCTACCTGGCAATGGAATCATATTCCGCTTTAATACCTGGAGTGAGTTTGATCGTAATAATGGTCTATCTCTTAACTCCGCTAAACAGGTTATCTGTGGATAAATAATCGTTTTAAAAAGAAAACTAAGGAACCTCTGATTAATCGATAAATTTCTGTCATTGCGAGCACAGCGTGGCAATCTTTTTGGTTAATCTCAGTATGTTAGAGATTGCCACGTCGCTAACACTCCTCGCAATGACGTTTTAATCAGAGGTTCCTTAAATTTAGTCAGTAAAAAGTATCTTCAATATCGGGAGCATTTTTGTTCAGACTCCATTTGCCTGTACATTTATCTGCCGCCGGGCCTCTGGTCCGTCATTCCGGCCTACGATCCTACAAGTAATTGTCGAGAGCGTCGCAAAACTCCCCAACGGCTACAATTGCATCGGTCTTTGCGGTTTGACCATCATAGTCCGGGTGCTCTATGAGAAACTGTTCTGCATAAGCCATAGGTCCCTGAGCCTCTGGTTCGGCGAAATTAGCCGCAAGGTCGTCTAATGCTGTTCTTAGACTACCTAATGCACTACTAAACTTTTCGATTATCGCACTTGCGGCGGCGGCAGGCCCACCAAGGTCATTGTTAAGCAGGACGAAGGCAATGTCATACCAATCTTTTGGCGCGCGACGACTGAACGCGGCTGCGCACTTGGCTAAAAGGAATCCGGCGACTCCTGTTACGTTTATCTCGACCTTGAGCCGGTCTTCACCAACTTTGGCGGTTAAAGTTTTCACCTCGATGTCTTCGACTGCGAATTTGGTACCTCGCAAATTCGCGGCACCCAAATGTTCGCAGTTATCAAATACGAACGTTGCATCGAACGGTTTGTCGTCTCGATCAGCCACCAGCTCGAATTTAACAACCGCACGTATTTCGTCACTAATTAATCGCCAGCGCCAGACTCTTTCATTGTCAGGTTCGAAATCCGCGTTCTTTAATGCGCGCTCCAGGTGTTTTGTATTGACAGTACCACATTCGATTTCAAGGTTGACCTGTACGTCAATGTCCGTTGTTCCAGCATGTTGATGGGGGCTATTTGAGCAAAGCATCTCCGGTACCAATCCACCAGGCACTACAAATTCTGGTTTACTGCCGTAATGATGCACGACTCGCACCAGGGCCTGCTCTGCGGCTATTCTAGCTTGCCTGCTTCTTGGGATTTCATCGACCATGAATTACCTCAAATAGATGCTCGGCCGCTTCCTCGCCTCGCACACCCTCACGGAGAAGATCGGCATAGATGCGTGGCCAGGGCGCAATACGCAGCCCATCATAGTGTCTGCTTAAACGTTGGACCGAGACGGTAGGAAACGGCTTCAGCGTCAATCGTCCACCTTTAATTGGCCGAAGTTCAGCAGCCAGTGCAATGGCGTGAAGTTCGGCTATGGATATCGCGTTAACGTACACAGTAGCTCGATTAACTGATGAGAGAAAGGGCGCTAAAACTGCCGCCGCCGCCCCCCCGGTAACAGCCCAGTCAGTTTTACTATCGTCAAAACGATAACCGAGTTTGGCGATCCCTGATAGGATGTCTTGCCATGAAATACCTATCTCGATCTCGATGCCCGGCCGGATTTCGTTAACAGCGTCGGCATATTTACTTAGGAATTCACGCCGGTTTGCAATCCGTCGCGCAGACTGCGGTCCACGCTTTGCTTTGGACGTGAGAAGTTCTTGCTCACTCAAAAAACGTAAAGCGTTCGCGCAACTACCTGCCGAGAGACCAGTGGTGGCCTGTGTTGCGGACTGGGTTCCTTGTGTACCGCAAAGCAATGCCTCAGCAACGGAAATCACCCCAGGTGTCCAACGTTTGATGGCCCCGTCTTTTTTTTGGGGGACGCCGGTTTTGGAGATAAGAATCGTTCCGATAGAGATTTCGGCGGCGCCGGATTCATCTACCCAATTAATACCAGCTTCGGAAAGTGCATTACGAGCACCAGGCGACATGTGCCGGGCGGCAAAAATAAAGTTACCCATAGGTAGGTCGTTTAGAACCTTGCGAACATCGCCGAGATGACCTTGACCGACCCACTTAACGTTGATGGCATGCCCGTTCACTTCCAGGTCGGCTTCTTGGTTCGATTTAGGCTCAATCACATTCACAGACGGCGGAAAGACCGCAAGCACAGCACGTTCCCCACGGTGGTGGCTATCTGGAGCGGATGAATTACGATTGATCATATCTTTATACCCTGGTGAAATAATATACCTCAGTTCCGAATTGATGTATATCGATATAGTGAGCTTAATACAAAAGCATCTTTGATGTGGATAGCGGGAAAGCGGTCTGACGATGAGAGAACTGCTTGCACAAATAGAGCCAGAGCTGACCGGGATGAACCGACTCGTCGGCAGTTATCAACGCGACTAAGACGAAACAAGAACCAAGGTCGGATGCATTGTGCGTATTCGTATTAACCCGCCTCATCTTCAATAGTTTCCAACAACAAACTAATAATTCGGTTGTTCAGGTCGGTTGTGGTTTTGTTTTGGTAGAGAAAGGGCCATGGCTCGAAGCCCTTATCGTCCAATATGCCTTAACCATCAATCGCAATACTCACGTAACAAATTATTCGTCAGCGCCAGATCAAACTGCTCCGGGTCAAAATCGCCACCGACCCATTCAAGCAT
>JAOUJX010000344.1 GCA_029882955.1 Gammaproteobacteria bacterium | reverse complement strand
AAAGGATTTCGCGTACTCGACTATGATCGGATCATGCAATGCTTTGTTGGTAGCAGACTGTCGTCGCTCCTTGACAAAAAACAGATGGTCAATTAGCCAGATCACTCCAGTAACCAGTGTTCCAGCTACCAGGATAAATTCGAAGTCATAGTCAATCATTATGGTTTAATATCTCGTGCAATTTGCTAACCGTCGACCTTCAGTACGGCCAAAAACGCATCCTGCGGTATTTCGACGCTACCAACCTGTTTCATTCGTTTCTTCCCTGCTTTTTGCTTTTCCAGTAACTTTTTCTTACGCGTCGCATCACCACCATAACACTTTGCAGTCACATTTTTGCGTAATGCCTTAACATTAGTACGAGCGATAATATTCGACCCGATTGCCGCCTGTATGGCGACATCGAACATTTGCCGTGGAATCAGCTCTTTCATTTTCGAAGCCAGTTCGCGGCCACGATACTCGGCATTGTCGCGGTGCACTATCAACGACAAAGCGTCTACCTTTTCATTATTGATGAGCACATCAAGCTTCACCAGACTGGAGGCCTCGAAGCGCAGAAACTCATAATCAAACGATGCATAGCCCCGGCTGACTGATTTTAATCGATCAAAGAAATCGAGTACAACCTCACTAAGCGGTATTTCGAACACCAGCGACACCTGATTTCCAAGATATTGCATATCTTTTTGTACGCCGCGTTTTTCGATACACAAGGCGATAACCGCACCAATATAGGCCTCTGGTAACAAAATATTGGCCTGGATTATCGGTTCGCGGATTTCATTAATCTTGTTCACTGCGGGTAAATCTGCAGGGTTGTGGATTTCGAAGACCTCTCCAGCTGTCGTCTCTACCTGGTAAACCACCGTTGGGGCGGTGGTGATTAAGTCGAGATCGTATTCGCGTTCCAGCCTCTCCTGCACTATTTCCATGTGTAACATACCCAGGAACCCGCAGCGAAATCCAAAGCCTAGTGCCTGTGAAGTCTCCGGTTCAAATTGCAGGGCAGCATCGTTTAACTTCAGTTTTTTCAGCGCTTCTCGACAATTCTCATAATCGTCTGAGCTGACCGGAAATAATCCTGCAAAGACCCGGGGCTGCACTTCCTTGAAGTCAGCCAAAGGTTGATCGGCCGGAGACTGAGCCAGGGTGATCGTGTCACCAACTTTTGCTGACTCAATATCTTTGATACCGGAAATAATAAATCCGACATCACCGGCTTGCAACGAATCAGTTTCCTTGCGCTTCGGGGTGAAAATACCTACTTTTTCAACCAGAAATTCTCTGCCCGTCGACATCATTCTAATTTTTTGTTTGGGCCGGATACCTCCCTCCATCACGCGAACCAGCGTAATGACACCGACGTAACTGTCGAACCAGGAATCAATAATTAGCGCCTGCGTCTTATTTTCTGCAGAACCTTTAGGTGCAGGCACAAGCGATATTAGCTGTTCGAGCAAGTCCTCGACGCCGACACCAGTCTTTGCGCTAACCTCAATCGCCTCAGATGCGTCAAGCCCGATGATTTCCTCAATTTCGAGTTTAACCCGATCAGGGTCTGCAGCAGGAAGGTCGACTTTATTCAAAACGGGGATTACTTCGAGGTCGAGATCGATGGCGGTATAACAGTTAGCCACGCTTTGTGCCTCGACACCCTGCGACGCATCGACAATTAACAGAGCTCCTTCACAGGCAGCCAACGAACGCGAGACTTCGTAGGAAAAATCAACGTGACCCGGCGTATCGATAAAATTAAGCGTATAGCTTTGGCCGTCCTTTGCCTGATATTGCAACGAAACACTCTGAGCCTTGATGGTAATACCACGTTCGCGCTCTAGATCCATCGAGTCTAGAACCTGACTGTCCATCTCACGCTCGGTTAATCCACCGCATATCTGGATAAAACGATCAGCAAGTGTCGACTTACCATGATCAATATGCGCAATTATCGAGAAATTACGTATGTTTTCCATCCGCATTGGGTGAATTAAACCTCAGAAATGTACCGAAATTAAGATAGTCCTGTACTAACTTCGAAAAATTAACACAAGCCTTATAAAAGAGCGCGAAGTGTACGGCAAATGCCGCAAAATCTACAGCCTAAAAGTAAAAAAAGCCCTGCAATTAGAATTGCACAGCAACCGGGAATAATCGGTGGAGATCAACTCAAAGCGGCTGTTAATGCGTCACCATCGAGGAAATAGTGACAAATTTCTCGATCATCCAGGCAAAGAACGGGAACCTTCGTATCGTACAGGCGGATTAATTCCAGATCCCGGTCAACATCGACTTCTCGCCATTGTACCGGTTTTACCTCGTGACCGAACACCACCAGTGCTTTGCGCATTGCATCGCACAGATGGCATTCTTCACGATAATAAAGGACCAGGTCCAATCAGGAGTCTTCAGGTCGAATAGCCAGGAATACAGGCCCTGAACGGCGTTGCACCAGTAAGGCGACGGACTTACCGGAACTTAGCCCGTCAGTGACTTCCTCGAATTCTTCAATCGACGAGATTTCCCTGTTATCGATCATCGTAATCACATCACCTTTCTGGATACCGGCATCGCGGGCGGCGCCATTGGCTTCCACATCGACTACCGCAACACCAGCCTCTAATTTTAGCTTTTTGCGATCATCCTTCGATAAAGAGTTGACGGTCATACCCAGCGCATTACCCTGCATTGGCTTATCATCCTCAGGTGTGTAAGCGGCCTGTGTGACTGCAGTGGGCAATTCTGCAATTTTTACCTTGATATGCTTGCGGGATTTATTTCGAATAATGGTGACTTTGGCATTTTTACCAACGGTGGCACGCCCCACTAATGGAGGCAAACTGCTAGAACGCATAACTTTCTTGCCGTTAAATTCGACAATCACATCCCCAACCTGCAGGTCGGCCTCCGCAGCGGGACTATTATCGAGAACTTTGGCTACCAGGGCGCCATGCGGATTATCCATGCCGAAAGACTCTGCCAATTCACGAGTCACTTCCTGGATTAAAACACCGAGCCAGCCACGTGAGACATGACCAGTTTCCTTGATTTGGTCAGCAACATCGACCGCCATTTCTATCGGAATGGCGAACGACAGGCCCATAAAGCCGCCAGTACGGCTATAAATCTGCGAATTGATACCAATTACTTCACCATCAAGATTGAATAACGGTCCGCCGGAATTACCCGGATTAATGGCGACATCGGTCTGAATAAAAGGCACATAGCTATCGCTCGGCAGGCTACGACCCTTGGCACTGACGATGCCCGCGGTAACACTGTGATCGAAACCAAATGGTGAACCGATGGCCAACACCCATTCACCTACTTTCAATTTATCCGAATCACCAAATTTAAGTACCGGTAAGCCATCGGCTTCTACCTTCAATACGGCAACATCTGAAGCCTTATCCGAACCAACGACTCTGGCAATATATTCATCGCGGTTAGAGAGCCTGACAACTACTTCGTCGGCTTCGGCAATCACGTGATGATTTGTCAGAATATAACCATCCTCAGAAACGATAAACCCTGAACCTAATGATTGCGAATCGCGCCTACGTTCGCCAAATTCATCCTGATTGAAAAATTTTTCAAATAGCTCGCCGAAGGGAGAACCCTCCGGTAATTCCGGCATCGGTGTACTTCTTTCCGATTTAGACTTACTCGCTTTGGTCTTGGTGCTGATATTAACCACTGAGTTCTTGGCCTTATCTACAATAACGGTGAAATCCGGTAGTGCGGCATGACTGGTTAGCGGCACAAGCAGTGCGGCCACAAACAGAATTTTCAGAACTGTTTTGCTTAAAATCTTCATATTTTTTTAAACCCTAAATATAGTTTTCTAATTCATAGCTGAGACTCATATTTTTCCTGTCGGTTCACTATTAATCTCAAGAATTTCTGGATCGAACTGACTGGCGAAGTTTTTCCTCGCTAATCTGGCGGACACTGAAAAACCACCCGCAAAGCCCAGACTTGCCAACACCAAAACCTTAAATTCTGATCCTTCGAACAACCATTGACCAGCAATCGCCGACAGCATCAAACTAAACAGCGGTAGCCCATAAATCAATAAACTGGCTTTCAGAAAACTGCTATCCGGCATACCCAGAATAACCCGGTCACCCGGTTCAAGGTCAAAGGTAGTTTCGATCACCAATGACTTGCTCCGGTGACCCAGTAAGCGACCAATCGCGCCAGTACCACAGCCTTGATTGAGTTCACAATGACTGCAGGCGCTTTGACGCAGCATCTGGATTTCGACCCGGCGACCCTGCCTGCTGATCA
>JAOUJX010000343.1 GCA_029882955.1 Gammaproteobacteria bacterium | reverse complement strand
ATCCGCCTATTCTGGTTTTTGATGAAGCGACATCGAGTCTTGACAGTCAGTCGGAAAAAAATATTCTGTCCGAGCTTTATAGCATATCGCGTAACAAGACAACGTTAGTAATTGCACATCGGCTGTCTACAATAGTCGATGCGGACCAAATTATCGTCCTCGATAAAGGACAGGTAAAGGAGCAGGGCAGTCATCAACAATTAATCGAATTAAATGGTATCTATGCGGGTCTTTGGGCAATTCAACAAAAAAAGCGGACGAGTGAGAAAGTGATTGAGGCGTTGAAGACCGACACAGGTGCTGATTATGAGTAAACTAGCGGACTGCGGTGCTAGTGAGCCTTTTGCCCTACGTGTCATCGGTAATGATATGGCCCCCGAGTTTTGTGATGGGCATATTGTGGTGGTTGATCCGGGGGGACTGGTGAAACCAGGCTGTTTTGTTGTAGCCCAAACAAACGACGATATAGTGCTAAGACAGCTTCGTATAGAAAATGGTCGTTATTGCCTGGCTGTCTTGAATAAGGAAAATGGTCAGACTTATCTGGATAACCTCGATGGAATTATAGGGATTGTTAGCCAGCGAGCCGGGAGGCGCCGACAAGAGGCCAAACGGTATGATGTATAGTCATTTCTAAACTGAGGCCCAGGCAATCGTATCGAATATACGATCCAGCAACAAGGTATCCAGTGGTACCTCTACTCAAATCATATGGCATGATTCTTCGATTTAAACGGAGATGTCATGTGTCAGTCGCTGAAGGTATTACTGGAACTCAAATAGACTGGAAAAATTTATATTGGTTTTTACCACTTTTCTTGGCCTGATACATAGCGGCATCGGCATTATTGATTAGCTGCTCCATATTGTCACCGTCCCTCGGGTATATCGCTATGCCTATACTGCTGGTAACCTCCAACAATTTATCTTCGACACTAATCGCTTTGGAAAATTCCTGTAATATTTTTTTCGATAACATTACCGAGTGAATTGAATCGCTAAGCGCCTCTATTATGATGCAAAACTCGTCGCCACCTAAACGTGCGACAGTATCAGATTCTCGTGTACTTCGGTGTAATAATTCTGCGACTTTTTTTAGCAATTCATCGCCTATGGCGTGCCCGTACTTATCATTAACCGCCTTGAACCCATCAAGGTCGAGAAACATCACTGCGACCATATTATTCTGGCGCTTCGCCAGGGAAATAGCATGCTGGAGGGTTTGGCGAAACAAATGTCGATTACATAAACCTGTTAACTGGTCATAATTAGCAATGCTCGCCAATCGGCTTAATTCAGCCTGCTGCGCAGAAATATCTCTGATAATACCTATAAACTGATTGTCAGAGCCTTCGTCAGTTTCGCTGATAATTATTTCAACAGGTATGATATTTCCGTTTTTGTGTAATGCTTCTACCTTGCGAGGCCCTGTATCGATTAATGATGAACGACCCGTTTGAAGATATCGACGTATGAAGCTATCGTGCATCTTACTATTGTCTCCATGCATTAGCATGGAGATGTTTTTTCCCATTACTTCCTCCGGCGCATAACCGAAAAGAGTAGAGGCACTTCTGTTAAATAGCCTAATAAAACCCTTGGGATTTATCACGATGACAGCGTCACCAAGAAATTCGATTAATAGACGTAATCTAGTTTCACTTTTTCGTAGAAACTCAGTTTCTAAAGCGAAGGTTAGCGCTTTGCGATTCGCAACGTCTTTAGCAAACAATGGCAGAATAATCAGAAAGCTAGCTGCTATCACCAACGGAATTATGAGAGTTTCCCCCTCGAGAATTAGTTGGTGTTTATCCAATATAATTGTTTCAGCAGGTATAAAATCAACTGCGGCCATGCCTGTATAGTGCATACCCGAAATAGCTAAACCCATAAACATTGCAGCAGCTAGTTTCTGAGGAAGGCCTTTAATTAGACTAATTAACTTCGGTGATAACATAATGTACATGGATAAGGTAGATGTGCCTACTGCGATCAATATAGAGAGGAGAACTATATAGGGTTCATAAATCATCTTTGCAGGCATATGCATGGCAGCCATGCCGAGGTAGTGCATAGTCGAAATGGCCAGGCCCATGATGAGTCCGCCTGTAAGGGTGGCCCTGAGTGTATTTTTTTCGAAATAGACAAAAAAACTCAAGGGGCATCCCAGGGTAATAATTATTAAAGAGGCCAGGGTTGCAGGGAAATCATAATGAACGTGTACTGGTAACTGGAAAGCAAACATACCTATCAGGTGCATCGTCCAGATACCGACTCCTAAAGCCAGGCCGGCAACGAACAACCATTTTCGTCTGTCGCGCTTTTCACTATATTCGAATGCAAAGGAACTGATATCAAGTGCGACAATAGCGGCTACCATAGATACTACGACCGACAGGGTGACTAACGGATAATTGTAATATCCTTCTATATATTGCATTGAGAAAATCTCGATATCAGTTACAGGATCACCGATGTAGCGAAGCCATATAAACCCGGCAGGTATCTTTAACTACAATTATAGTTTTTAATTAATTTTTTTTTGGTTTAATTAAGGAGAATGCGTGGCTCCTTATCGAGCCAACATGCCGTGGGTGACATTGATATTTAAGTGCAAAGGATATCGAATATCCTCGATTACCCCCGATATATTGGCCGGAATTATATCGAGATTGTATGGGATCCTAACTAACCGACTCCCCGGGCTGTGAGTTCTTCAATCCATGTTCAACCGCAAGTACGGCAGCTTCGACACGCGAATGGATGTTCAATTTTCTTAAAATTGCTTTAACGTGTAATTTTACTGTACCGTCAGAAATTCCCAGATTACGGGCAATGACTTTGTTGCTCTGACCCTCGGCGAGTAAACAGAGAATTTCAGTTTCGCGTGGTGTCAGATTCTCGAACGGTGAACTGTCTTCATTGAGATCCGGGAAGTTACCCTGAACAACTTTAGCTAATACGGGTGCTAGAGTCGGTGCAACGACTGTTTTACCTGCGACAATTTCGCGTAGCGCAACTACCAGAGAGTCAGGATCCATATCCTTTAGCAAATACCCCTGTGCTCCTGAGCGAAGTGATTCGACCAGGTCTCGTTCGTCGGTGCTGGTTGTTAATACCGCTATCGGCATTTTTACTTCCTTACCTTTCAGTTCTGTCAACACTCCAAGACCATTGATATCCGGCATACGCATATCGAGTAATATGATGTCAGGTAGTAGTTCTTCCACCAGTCGTATACCTTCGTTACCATCGCCAACGGAGGCGACGACATCTATTTGTCGCCTGGATAGCAGGCTTTCGAGACCCTCACGAAACAGGGTATGGTCATCAATGATAAGAACACGTAAATTTATTGGGTCTGACATTTTTATATACTCGGTTTAATGCTGCTTTCTATTGAGACAACTTCCTCGGGGGCTTTGTCTTTTTGATCTACTTCCAGGATGAGGCGCGTGCCTTCCCCCGGGTCACTGTCTAGAGTGTAGCTGGCCTTTATCCTCGCTGCACGTTCACGCATACTTTTCAGGCCGATTTGCTCACCGGGCAAGATATCACGAGCGGTGGCTTTTATACCGACACCATCGTCTTCGATGAGAATTTGTACACGGCTTTCCTCCAACAGGCGCACCATGACGCGGGCGACACTGGCTTCGCTATGTTTACGAATATTATTCAATGATTCCTGAACTATACGCATAACTTCAAGGTGTACTCGATCGGAAAACTGTATAGGTTTCTCGATGGAGTGCTGGAAAAAAATGGGTATCTCGGATTCGCTGCGAAATCGTCTTATCAGGTCTTTCAAGGCGTCAATTATCGGTTGGCTACTAATTGGCGCCTGAAAATGTGCTATTAAGCTACGAAGTTCCGTATTAGCCTCCTCGACTGTATTCTCTATTCGTTCCAGATGTTGCCAGGAATCGTAATCGTCATGTTGCTGTAAAATTTCATCGAGAATTCTAATCTGAAAACGGATACTGGTCAGTGTTTGAGCGAGTGAATCGTGCAGTTCAAAGGAAAGTCGATTTCTTTCCTGAATAATAGAAAGTTGGTTCGATTCGTCATCCAGTCTCGATTTGGCGATCGCCATGCCTAGATGTTTACCAATGCTGGTAAATAGTTCTTTGTAATCTTCGTTTTCCTGGTAATTAGAGCGTTCAATAAAAAGGTTAAATATACCCAGTGTCTGATCCTGATATTGAAGGGGTACGACGACAAGTTCGAGATTCCGACAGGTTGAAGCCTGCTCTTTGAGCCGATAGCAACCTTCGAGGTTCTCCTGGTAAATAAAGCCCTCAAAC
>JAOUJX010000342.1 GCA_029882955.1 Gammaproteobacteria bacterium | reverse complement strand
TAATGAACTCGTGATGCTGTATGGGTGGTCGTAACTCGAATGCCGATTCCTGATCGGTAAGGGCCTGCCTGTCATTTTCCAGATTATAATGTGCCCAGGCTCGGCCCTGCAGATAGGTCGCTCGCTGGTCAGTAGAAAGATGGTCTAATTCAAGACATTTATTAAGGAGATTGGCACCGGTTTGATGAAAATTGTTTTCCACGGCACCGAAACCATAGTCGCAGTAAACCAGTTCGACAATCTGCCCACAGCCGACAAGCAGTGAGGCGATAAGAAAAACGAAGATTCTTTTTAGTAATGACAACATGCTGGTGATTTTATCAGGAAAATATAGATTGCGGCTTCTCGCGTTTAAATATGGGAAGTTCGGGGCTATTTAGGCTGTTAGACAATCAAGGAAAATATGAAGCCTATCGAAAAAGCGAAAGCCCAGAAGCTCTTGGTGAAGCTGGAGTCTGGTAACTTTGACGAAAATGACATTGATAACCTTTTTATGCGTTTAAGAGCATACTCCCATGGGAATAGGATATTTCGAGAAGTGGCTGACTTTGTTGCGCACAACGACGAAAGAAACAAAGGTGTTGCCACTGAGTCACTTGAAGCATTTTATCTGAGTTTTAAATACTTTTTAGAGTACATTTCCCCAAAGAAATCACTCGATATTGGGAGTTCTTTTCCACTGTACGTAAAAAAGTTAATGCGAATGACGCTGAAATATTAAAATATTCAGCCAGGATAGCAATTTGTGTAATGCTAATCCTACATGAAACCACATTTGAATATGGGGCCCTTAAGCAGGGTTACTGTAAAGTCTCGTGCGAGAAAACATCTATTTCACACAACCAAAGATTTGTTGATAAGGATGGAAACCCTGTAGAGCATAAAGAGTCATTTGGTAATCTCCAGGTTTCGGGACACGTAATACTGGAAAAAGATGGAAAAGATCTAACAGTGTGTTACCCACTGATGACAACAGATCTATCTGCAGAGGATTGGTGTGATGATGATATGTTTATTGTCGAGCCAATAAGCGAAGATCACCCTAATTACTTACATAGAAAAATAATATTTGATATGCCCCTTTATTTTGCTGATAACGGAAAGATCGGAGTGCTTCATGCATAGCAAGGCAATGTTATTGGAACCCAACTCAAGTCACCTTACGCAAACCCAGCTTCAACAACTCACTTTCAAAGTCGGAAATATCCCAACCCTCAGCAACAGCCTGTTTCATCAATTCAACCTGGCTAGTCGGTGCCATACCGTTAAGCGGTGGGTCTTTATCGAGATTGGTCGGAAAGGAATAACCTTCGGCACAGGCTGCGATTGCAGCGTGCAAACAGTCCTTGTTCAAATTGCCTCTAAGACCCAGTAATGCGGGGTACAGTGATCGCGACATGGCTTCGCGGTCCAGACTCTCCATTGCCCGGCCGAAGGCGGAGGATATCTGCAACAGGTTCGCCATGCGTTCGATATCAGGACTGATATTATCTCCAGCAGCATGAAACAGTGCCGGGTTAAAAAACAGACCATCGCCTTTGTTTAAAGGTAGTTGCACCGAGTATTGCTCAAAGTACGCCTGAAATTCGGGGCGTTTCATCGCTACATATCCGGGCCCGAAAGTCTGGGAGAACGGGAGTAATTTGGTCGGGCCGCTTTCCAGCGGCATATCGCAGTGCGCAACAGCCCCCTGCAAAGTCAGTGCCGGTGACAGGGCATGAACATGCGACGGGTATCGCTTCATCGATTCAACCGGCTGAAATCCCAGGTGATAATCGCGATGTGCATCCTGGGCTATTCCCCCCGGATGCACCACGTTAAGTTGCGCAGTCATCTGATACCCCGGCCCCAGCCAGGCCTCGCAAACGGCTGACAGGGCGACGTTAGCAAAATACCGGGCAAATACTTCCGGTGATTTCAGGCATAGTTTTTGTGCTGAATTCCAGATTCTTGAATTGCTCCCGGCAGCAGCGAAATGATCGCCTTCTCCCGCCGAGGCCTGCGCTTCTTCTGCGAGGATTTGCTGGAAGATTTCGCTCGCCTCGTCTACTACTTCGGTGTCGTGCATCAGGCCGGAGAGTACCAGTACTCCCGGCCCGGTACTTAAAACCTGAAACCATTCTGCAAGAATTTTCTGTCGGGCTGCACCGGTTAAATCGTCAGCTAAATCGGATATCCGATAAATCGGAATATTGGACTCTATCGAAACTGCTCGAGGCACACCCTCAACGGTTATTGCTCGTTCAAGATGCTGGTGAAACGATTCGATATCGCAGCTACTGTCATCGTAAAAGGCCTGTTCAGCCATGTTAGTTATCTCTAGACATCAATCCAACTGCGGCATCGATCAGACTCGCGAATGGCTGAAATCACTTCCGCTACCGCGAGGCCATCCTGGAAGGTCGGCCATACCGGCTCGCCGGTTTCAATCGCTTTGAGAAAATCCCGCGCTTCGATGATGATTTGGTCCTGGTAGCCGGTGCCATGCCCCGGTCCGAGGCAAAATTCAACATAATCCGGATGCGCTGGACCAGTGAGAATTTTTTTAAATCCACGTTCAGCTTCGTCTTCACCGGACCGGTAGAGCCAGACTGCATTTTGATCTTCCTGGTCAAAACGAATTGCCCCCTGAGTGCCGGTAATTTCATAGGCATAACCCATCTTGCGTCCGGTTGCGGTTCTGGAAGCATAAATATGCCCCATCACGCCGTTTTCGAATCGACACATAAGCTGCAACTGGTCATCATTGTCCACCTCGATACCGCCGCGTTGCTGATGCACAATTTCCATTTCTGCATTCAGCGAGCGTATCGGTCCCATTAGTGCCAACGCGGCATTAATCGGGTGCGGCGCAAGATCGCCCAGGCAACCATTGGCCTCGCCAAAACTGCGCCAATTCGCCGGTTCGTCGGGGTCGGCATGAAAATCCTCAGTATGTTCGCAACGAAACCAGGTCAGTTTGCCAAGCACACCGTCGGCTATCAGTTGACGAGCAAACTGGGAAGCCGGTGTTCGTATGTAATTGTATGCGACCATGTTAGCCACCCCGGCCTGATTCGCGGCAGCCAGCATCGCTCGAGATTCCTCTAGACTGGTGCCCATCGGCTTTTCACACATCACTGGCTTGCCCAGCGAGAAAGCCCGTTCGGCGATTTCGCGGTGGGTAGACTGCGGTGAAGCAATAATAACAGCCTCGACCTTTTCATCGTCGACCAGTTCGCGCCAGTCCGAAGTCGCGCGGTTAAAACCGTAGGCCGCACGATATCTCTCGACACTCTCGACAGAGGTCGCAGCAATCATTTCCAGCTTTGGTCGTAAGCTAGTATTAAAAACAGCACCCACTGCCGACATAGCTACCGAATGAGCCTTCCCCATGTAGCCGCCACCAACGATTCCAATTCCAATTTCAGGCATATCCAGGTCTCAATTAAGTTCGGATATTTTTACAATTCGACTCTGCCGACAAGACAGCAACGCGGCCTCTGCGAGCAACAAAGCCTGTAAGCCGTCATCCATCGACGGATAACTCAGTGGCTCGCCATTCAGTGAGCGAATAAAATAATCCAGCTCGGAGCGATAAGCGGCTTCGTAGCGTTCGAGAAAAAAGTGCTGTGGCTTAGGGCCATTGATGCCTTTTTCGGAGTGGCATATCACCGTATTTTCGGTAACGTTAGTCGCTTCCAGCATACCGCTGGAACCATGGACCTCGATACGCTGATCGTAACCGAAGCTGGCGCGCCTGCTATTTGAAATTTGTGCGAGTTTGCCACCAGCGGTGGTCAGGGTAACAATAGCCGTATCGACATCACCGACAGCGCCTATCGCAGGATCGACAAGACAGGAAGCGAAGGCACTGACTTCGGTCACTTCGTCGTTTAACAAAAAACGGGCCATGTCGAAATCATGAATCGTCATATCACGAAACAGGCCGCCACTGACCTTGATATAGTCTATCGGTGGTGGCCCCGGATCTTTGGAAATGATGCTGACCATTTCCACCTCACCAATCGCACCGCTGTCCGCCTGTTGTTTGAGATACTGAAAATTAGGGTCGAAGCGACGATTGAAAGCCACCATGGTCTTACGATCACTCTTGGCAACACGATCACAACAGTCCTTTACCCGTTGCAGCGACAGGTCTATGGGTTTCTCACAGAAGACGTGTTTACCCGATTCGACTGCCCGCTCGATCAAATCCGCATGGGTATCCGTCGCCGAGCAGATTAATACTGCATCGATATCGGGGTTAGAAAATATCTGCCCCGGACTCTGTTGGTTACAGCCTAATTCTGATGAGAGCCGTTCGGCAT
>JAOUJX010000340.1 GCA_029882955.1 Gammaproteobacteria bacterium | reverse complement strand
GAGCCAGCGCGCTCATGCGCGAATCAACTCGATTAATCTTGATGCGGTTAGGTGCGCAGACGGTGTCGTCGCGGTACTCACCGCCGAAGACATTCCCGGTCATAACGACTGTGGCCCTATTATAAATGACGATCCGATTTTGGCCGATGGACTGGTTCAGTATTTTGGCCAGCCGATATTCGTGGTAATTGCTAAATCAGTCATAGAGGCCCGTAAGGCTGCAAAAAAGGCTGTAATCGAATACGAAGACTTACCCGCCACGCTGGATGTTCGGCAAGCGAAGCGGGCTGAATCCTGGGTATTGCCGCCGGCTCGATTACGTCGAGGCGATTCGCAAAAAGGCATGAGTACCGCATCACAGCGGCTCAGTGGCGAAATTTCGGTTGGTGGCCAGGAGCAGTTTTACCTCGAAGGTCAGATTTCTTACGCGGCACCGGCGGAGGGCGGAGGTATACGTCTTTGGTGTTCGACCCAGCATCCCAGCGAAATGCAACAGGTCGTTGCGCATGCGTTAAATCTTGATTTCAATCAGGTGCTGGTGCAAATGCGCCGCATGGGTGGTGGCTTCGGCGGCAAGGAATCGCAATCGGCAATCTTCGCCTGTATTGCTTCGATCGCAGCAAATCAGTTAAACCGCCCAGTCAAAATTAGACTCGACCGCGATGACGAT
Organism: Gammaproteobacteria bacterium; assembly: GCA_029882955.1. GTDB lineage: Bacteria > Pseudomonadota > Gammaproteobacteria. The sequence continues at coordinate 3,642 of JAOUJX010000340.1, read as the reverse complement.
ATGATGATTACCGGTAAGCGCCATGGTTTCGAATTCGATTATGAAATCGGTTTCAACGATGAGGGATTGATCCAGGCGGTTGAAATCGATATGGCCGCACAGGCGGGATTTTCTGCCGACCTCACCGGGCCCGTGGTCACGCGGGCTGTCTGCCATCTGGATAACGCTTATTATCTTAGCGATGTCAGTATTAATGCTTTCAGTTGTAAGACGAACACGCAATCGAATACTGCATTTCGTGGTTTTGGCGGGCCGCAGGGCGCGATCGCGATGGAGTATATGATCGACAACATCGCACGTAAGCTGGGCAAGGATGCGCTAGAGGTTCGCAAACTTAATTATTATGGTATCGATGAGCGCAATGTGACGCCTTACGGGCAGACCGTAGAAGACAACGTCATAGCCGAACTCACGGGTCAGTTAGAGCAAAGTAGTGACTATGCCGGGCGTCGAAAGTCGATTCGAAACTTTAATCAGAATAGCCCGATATTGCGTAAGGGGCTGGCCCTCACTCCTTTAAAATTCGGCATTTCTTTCAATCTTGTGCACTTCAATCAGGCCGGTGCGCTGGTACATATTTATACCGATGGGTCGGTGCTGGTGAATCATGGCGGCACTGAAATGGGTCAGGGTTTGCATACCAAGGTGGCCCAGGTGGTTGCGCGAGAACTGGGCATCAGTATGAGTCGAATTCGGGCGACGGCCACCGATACCAGCAAGGTGGCAAATACTTCGGCGACTGCGGCTTCTACCGGAGCTGATTTAAACGGCAAGGCCGCCCAGGCCGCTGCGCGTAAAATTCGTGATAGATTATCAGCCTTTGCAGCCGGACATTTCGGTGGTGAAGAAAACGATGTGGTATTTGCGGATGATCTGGTTTCTCTTGGCGCTAAACAGTTGCCGTTTAACGAGTTTGTCGTACTCGCCTACCAGGCACGCGTACAGCTCTGGGCGGATGGTTTCTATAAAACCCCGGGCCTGCACTGGGATGGCGTCAATATGCAGGGAAGTCCATTTTATTATTATTCTTATGGTGCGGCAGTATCGGAAGTCGTGATCGATACCTTAACCGGTGAGTGGAAGTTACTGCGGGCGGATATTTTACACGACGCCGGCAACTCGATTAATCCGGCCATCGATATCGGTCAGGTTGAAGGTGCTTTTATTCAGGGTATGGGCTGGTTGACCAGCGAGGAACTGGCCTGGGACAGCAATGGGCGACTAACCACACATGCACCCTCGACTTACAAAATTCCGACGGTTACCGATTGTCCGGCTGAATTTCATACTCAGCTATTCGATAATCCGAACGTCAAAGATACCGTAATGCGTTCCAAGGCAGTGGGCGAACCACCACTGCTATTACCCTTCTCGGTATTTTTTGCGATTCGTGATGCAATCTCCAGTGTCGATGGTCATCAGCAAAATCCGCCGTTGCGTGCTCCGGCTACGCCCGAAGCAATTCTCGATGCAGTGACCGCATTGCGGGAAGGTTGCCATGGATAACTGGCTTCAAAAACTGTCTGAATTAAACCGGGAGGGTATTCCCTGTATTATGGTGACGGTAGTCTCCATCATCGGCTCTACTCCGCGCGAAGTTGGTGCAAAAATAATGGTCACTGCAGATGATTTGTTCGGCACTATTGGCGGTGGTAATCTTGAATTTCAGGCCTGTAAAATTGCACGGGAACAACTTGAAAACTCTACACCACAACAACTGAAGCGCTTTCCTTTGGGTGCTGGTTTGGGGCAGTGTTGTGGTGGGCTGGTGAATTTATTGTTCGAACCGGTTATTGGGGCATGCGAGTGGGTCCCTGTTGCGCTTGATTATGAAAGTTTAAACAGGGAATGGGTTCGGGAGGTTCCAGTCCACAAGGGAGCGGTTCGTGTTCGAGTTTTCGATAAAGACGAAAGCGGGCTGGTAGATGGTATTTTTATCGAAGTAAATCGCTCGGATGATATTGAGTTGACGCTGTTTGGTGCGGGCCATGTGGGGCGCGCGATAGTCAAAGCAATGGCTAACCTGCCGGTCCGAATTCGTTGGGTGGATAGCCGTGAAGATGAGTTTCCAGCAGACCTGAGCGATAAAGTTGAATTGATTTGTACCGACAGTCCTGAAGCCGAAGTGGGTGCGGCACAACCCGGGGCCTATTTTCTGGTGATGACTCACGAGCACGGTCTTGATCAAAGCCTGTGTGAAGCCATCTTGAAACGTGACGACTTTTCTTATTTTGGTCTAATCGGTTCCATTTCCAAGCGCCGTATGTTCGAAACCCGAATGCAGCGTCGTGGTATAGACGTGGAGAAATTCGACCGTATGACCTGTCCGATTGGCATCTCAGGCATTAATAATAAACAACCCGCGATGATTGCAATTTCGGTTGTCGCACAAATTATGCAGCGTTACGATCAACAGCTAATAAAACCAGAAAAAATAAACCTGTCTTCGACGGGCGAGAGGGGGCTATGACATCAACAGAGGACATCAGGCTGGAGCTTAATGGCATCACCAAGATTTACCCTTCGGTGATTGCCAACGAAAACGTGTCGCTGAAAGTGCGTCGAGGAGAAATACACGCAGTGCTCGGCGAAAACGGTGCGGGTAAAAGTACCCTGATGAAAATGATTTACGGCGTTACCAAACCCGATGCAGGAGAAATGCGCTGGGAAGGCAATAGCGTGCATGTCGAAAATCCGGCGCATGCGCGGGAACTTGGAATCGGCATGGTATTCCAGCATTTTTCTTTATTCGAAACTTTAACCGTGGTCGATAATGTCGCCCTGGCCTTACCCGATAACCCCGACCTTGAAGAGCTCGCCGAGCGCATTACCGAGGTATCGAATCGCTATGGTTTGCCGGTCGATCCGCATCGTCTGGTGCATGCGTTGTCGGTCGGTGAGCGCCAACGCGTAGAAATTATTCGTTGCCTGTTACAAAACCCCAGGCTACTGATCATGGATGAACCAACCTCGGTGCTGACGCCGCAGGCGGTGCGAAAATTGTTTGATACGCTACGGCTACTTGCCGAAGAAGGCTGCAGTATTTTATACATCAGTCACAAGCTCGATGAAATACAGGAGCTTTGCCACGTGGCGACTGTGTTACGCGATGGCAGGGTCACCGGCGACTGTATTCCTGCTGAAGAAACCCCGAAGTCGATGGCGAGCCTGATGATTGGTAAGGAGTTGCCGGTCTGTCAGCACGAAGCCCCGACCGAACTCGGCGAAGTGCGTTTGCGTTTGAAGGGCCTGACCCAGGCTTCGGACGACCCTTTCGGCACCAATTTGCAGGATATCGATCTGGAAATTAACTCGGGTGAAATTTTCGGTATCGCCGGTGTATCGGGCAATGGTCAGCAGGAGTTGCTTTACGCCCTCTCGGGAGAAAATTTACTGGACGACAACGATGTTATCGAAATTTGTGGCAGGCCGGCAGCCTCACTATTGCCCGACGCTCGACGTATGGCGGGTATGGGATTTGTGCCAGAAGAGCGACTGGGTCGTGGCGCAGTACCGCAGATGTCATTAGCCGATAACGCGCTGTTGACCGCGCACGGAAAAGACATGCTCAACCGCGGCATGATCCGTTTCGATCGGGTGAAGGCATTCGCCGATCAGTGTATTGAAAAATTTGACGTAAAG
>JAOUJX010000341.1 GCA_029882955.1 Gammaproteobacteria bacterium | reverse complement strand
CGGACAGGCAGACCATTATCAGATCACCTTCCTCGATCATGTTGTAATCACTCACCGCGCTACCGACTAATGATCGAATTTTTTTATGCGCCCTGGAAAGTTCAGAGTTGCCAGTAAATTTCATATTGCTTGTTATTTTCTCCAGAATCCAGGGGTAAACAGTACCAGCAGGGTGAATATTTCGAGCCGACCCAGCAGCATCGCCATTACCAACGTCCATTTCGCGACATCGTTAATCCCGGCAAAATTCTGCCCGACATCGCCGAGTCCAGGACCCAGGTTATTAAGGCTGGCGGCAACGGCTGAAAATGCGGTTTCCTGATCCAGCCCGGTCGCCATCAGGATTAATATCATCAACGCAGAGATGGCAAAATAGGCGGCAAAGAAGCCCCATACCGCCTCGATGACTTTTTCCGGTAGAGGCTGGCGCCCAATCTTGACCGCTATTTGTGCATTCGGATGCACCAGCCGCTTTAGTTCTCGTGCGCCCTGCTTAACCAGCAATAAAATGCGAATAACTTTAATGCCACCGCCGGTCGATCCCGAGCAGCCACCAATAAAGCTGACATATAACAGCAATACTGGAAGGAATCCCGGCCAGCTATAGTATTCCTGCGTAGTAAAACCGGTGGTAGTGCCTATCGAGACCACCTGGAACAAACCCTCGACTATCGATTCGGTGGTTGAGTTAAAGGTCTTGGTCGCCTGTAGATAACCGATAGTAATTATACTAACTATCACCAATATGCCGATATAAGTGCGGAATTCTGCATCGCGACGATAAGGTTTTAATGAAACATTCCGAAAGGCGGCAAAATGCAGAGCGAAATTCACCCCGGAGGCCAGCATAAATACGACAGCGATTAATTCGATCGCGGTATTGTCGAAATACCCAATACTGGCATCGTGGGTTGAAAAACCGCCAATCGCAATCGTCGAAAACGCATGCGAAACCGCGTCAAAAAGCGTCATCCCCGCCACCCAGTAAGCCAACGTACAGGCTACTGTCAAACCCAGATAGATATACCATAAGGCCTTAGCGGTTTCGGTAATTCTCGGCGTGAGCTTGGTATCTTTTACCGGGCCGGGAGTTTCTGCGCGAAATAACTGCATGCCGCCAATGCCAAGCATCGGCAAAACCGCGACTGCTAGCACGATGATCCCCATGCCACCCAACCATTGCAGCTCCTGCCGATAAAACAAAATAGAGTGCGGTAGCGCATCGATACCGACTATCACTGTCGCACCGGTAGTAGTTAAGCCCGAAATTGACTCAAAAACAGCATCGGTAATCGAAATATCATAAACACCTGATAAATACAGCGGTAATCCACCGGCTATGCCAAGCATACCCCAGAACAAAACCACCACCATAAAACCATCACGCAGGCGCAATTCCTTCTTGTGCTGCCGCACCGGCAAGTAGAGTAGAAAACCAAATAGCAAAATTGATATAAAGGCCTGTACGAAAGGCTCAACCGCACCATCACCAAAATATAACCCGACAAAAACCGGTGGTAAAAGCGTGCTACTGAAAATAATCAGTAGCAGCCCGAAAACACGTTGAATGACTAACAATTGCATCGAACGATAACCTTCCTAAAAATAGGTAAAGCCGACCTGGAACAGTTTTTCCACATCGGAGATTTTCCTTTTGTCGGCAAGGAATAGAATGACGTGATCTTCAGATTCGATCATCGTATCGTGATGAGCAATAATCACTTCCTCGCCGCGAACGATCGCACCTATCGTGGTGCCTGCCGGTAATTTAATCTGCTCGATGCGCTTCCCGACCACTTTAGAAGTACTGCTATCGCCATGTGCGATAGCTTCGATAGCCTCGGCGGAACCTCTGCGCAGGGCGTGCACTGCGACCACATCACCACGCCGAATATGGGCAAGCAAAGCACCGATGGTCACCTGGTGCGGCGAAATAGCGATATCAATCAAACCACTTTCTACCAGATCGACATAGGCTGATCGATTAATTAGCGACATGACTTTTTTCGCACCGAGCCGCTTGGCCAGCATGGAAGAGAGGATATTGGCTTCATCATCATTGGTCAGCGCACAGAATACATCCATACTCTCTATGTTTTCCTCCACCAGTAAATCGGGGTTAGCCGCATCACCGAGCAACACGATGGCGGAATCGAGATCACCCGACAATTGTCGGGCGCGGGCCGGAAAGGCCTCGATGACTTTGACCTGATAATCGCGTTCGAGTATTGCGGCCAGCTGCCCGCCTATGTTTCCGCCCCCTGCCAGCATGACACGTTTAACCGGCTTATCGAGCTTTCTCATCTCTGCAATGACGGTCGGGATGTGTTTACGTGCTGCCAGGAAAAATACCTCGTCTCCCGCTTCGACAACGCAATCTGCTGAAGGCTTAACGGACTGACCCTCGCGAAATATCGCAGCGACCCGCATATCGACACCCGGCACATGCTGTTTCATAGTCCTTAGCGCATGGCCTACCAGCGGACCATTATCGTAAGCCTTAACCGCCACCAGTTGCACTCGCCCTTCGGCAAAATCGAGCACCTGTAAGGCACTCGGATGCTCGATTAAGTGATGAATATATTCTGTCACCAGTGACTCGGGGCTGATCATGAAGTCAACGGGGATAGATTCTGGCGAAAATAGTCCTGGTTTACGCAGATATTCAGGCGAACGGATGCGCGCAATCTTGGTAGGGGTGTGAAATATCGACGAGGCTATCTGGCAGGCGATCATGTTTATCTCGTCGCTATTGGTCAACGCGATCAGCATATCTGCATCATCGGCACCGGCCATTTCCAGCATATTCGGGTATGAGCCATTGCCGCGAATAGTGCGCAGATCGAGCCGATCCTGCAAATCACTGAGGATATCCTGGTTGATGTCGATCACAGTAATTTCGTTGGATTCTTCTTTCGCGAGCTCAGTCGCAACCGTCGAACCTACCTGTCCGGCACCGAGTATTATAATATTCATATTCTTATTTTAGTTATTTCAGGAATTTTTTTTAGTATAAAGGCCAAGTGACTTTAACTTACGATAAAGATGCGTCCGTTCCTGGCCCACCCGTCGAGCCAGCTCAGAAATGTTATGGTCGCATAATTCAAGATGACGCGACAAATACTCGCGTTCGAATACTTCTCTCGCTTCGCGTAAATCCATACCAAGATCAATGACCAGATGCAGAGCATCTACAGGGCCCTGATCAACTGGCATCTGCTTTTGGCTCAGCAATAGCTCGACCTCGTCGAGCTCGACAGATTCTTTATCGCTATTACCCAATACGCTTTTAATAAACTGTTTTAACTGCAAAATACCACCAGGCCATGGATGATTTCGCAACAGGTTCTGCGTCGCAACACCAAAATGTCGATAGGGCAACTGCTCTTGCTCTTCGTACCAGCCGACATAGTATTCAAGTAATTCGGGGATATCTTCAATATGCTCATTCAGGCTGGGGATGTAAATCGCCTGGCGCCAGAGCTCTGCCAGCTCTGGCTTCACTCCCTTTATTTCGGACAGTTGCTGGTAGCTGTGGCGACTGGATGCAATGATACGAAAACTATTTCGACCGCCAGCACCATTTAATGCATCCATTAAATGCGATTGCTGGACTCTACTCAGTTCGCTGACTTCCTCGATATAAAGATCAGCCTTTAACGGCAACATCTGCATCATATCCATTGATTGGTCAAAAACTCTCATGGGAATCTCCGGGTTTGATAACTGACTCAGATAATCGGCCCAGATTTGCCGCCCACTACCGCTGGTTCCACTAAAGAACACCGGTTCATCTGTATCCTTTAATTCGTCGAACCGCTTTCGTAAGGCCTGCACAATATTGCTATTACCGACTGGCTGTTCGCGTCTTAGGGGGGCTGTTTCGGCGGCATTTTCGGTGCTACTTAACGCCGCTTTCACAGTACTTAAAAGCTTTGCCATCGAGAGCGGTTTTTCGACAAAATCGTAAGCGCCGTAACGAGTCGCCTCGACCGCGGTCTCGACTGTGCCGTGACCGGACATCATTACCACCGGGCAATTATCCTTACCATCATTCTTCCACTGTTTGAGCAGCGTAACGCCGTCGATTTCAGGCATCCAGATATCAAGCAATACCAGGTCCGGCGACGAATTCCGGCGTATCTCGTTAGCTGCATGGGCATGTTCGGCCACATCAACCCGGTAACCCTCGTCTTCCAGGATATCCTTCAATAAATAGCGAATATCGGGCTCATCGTCTACGACTAGAATTTTTGCACTCATCACATTACCTTAACGTCAGCCTGATTACTGCCAGCCTCGGCGTCGACCT
>JAOUJX010000040.1 GCA_029882955.1 Gammaproteobacteria bacterium | reverse complement strand
TATCCTCCACCGAAAGGCTCCTGAAGACCGACGCCTCCTGAGGCAGATAGCCTATACCCTGCCTGGCGCGTTGATGGATGGGTAGATGATCGATACTGGTCTGGTCCAGCTTTATAGTTCCGGAGTCATTCTTGATCAACCCCACTATCATGTAAAAACAGGTGGTTTTACCGGCACCGTTAGGACCTAGTAAACCAACGATATCACCGCTTTCGATATGCAGGGAAACCGATTTCACGACTTCTCTGCCCTTATAGGCTTTGGCCAGTTCAAGAGCCTCAAGGCGGTGTTTCTGCTGATTTTCCAATGTTGAAATTTGCTCACTCACTGCGTTTGTTTTGGCTGGATCACCATTCGTACACGCTCGTCGGGATCGGTACTCGCCGCTTCGATGTGGTCGGTTTCTATATTAATTCGAATACTACTGCTTTCGATGGTATCGCCCTCGTTACTAAAACGTGCATTGCCTTTTAAAACCAGTAGCGACTCGGCTTCGTGGTAATCGAGTTTATCGGCCTGCCCCAGCATTTCATTTTGTTCATCGTCGAGCTGGCGAAAGGTCGCCGGTTTACCGGACATTTCCATTAGAACCAGTTCTTTCTCATCGTTAAAGTGAATCACCAGGCGATCGGAGCGGATGAGTAAACTGCCCTGTGCGAGCCGTACATTACCGGAGTAGATGCTGATGTTTTCGCTATCCCGCACCTCCAGGCTGTCAGCCTCGACCTGGATTGGTTGTTTTCTGTCATTAGATGCGCCGAGCAATGTGACAGGTAACAATGCCAGTGCGAGGGCGACGACAGGTAGACTAACCGTTTTCATTGTAATAAATCGCCTTGGTATTGGTTAGGTGGTAGATATTTTCATCCAGGTCGAATATGGCTTTGTCCGCCATGATGTCGGTATTTTTGCTTTGCAGGCGTACATTATCGACGAATTCCAGGATGTTCTCCTGGTGCTGTAATTCAGCGCGGTCTGCCAGCATTTGCCAGGGCTCCTGGTTACGAAAAACTTTGATTTCGGGGGTTTCCAGCCGGCTGATATCCTGCTGTTTGAAATGCTGTAGGTAAGGGCTGCTTAATTCGTAATCGAGCTTTCCGCTTTTTGCCATCACCCGGTACTTTACCCGGGACAGAAAGTAATCGATATCGACCGGGATTTCGAGCTCGGGTTTGCTTATGCTGGTCGTTGTCTGAGACTGATAAACCCAGCCCGCGGCAATCGCGATCAAACCCGCGCCGAGGACGATGGCAATGCTGGAAATCTTCATCGCAGGTATCCGGTCTGCAAATCATCGAGCAGACCCTGGGAGCGTAATATGAAGTCGGTCGCCTCGCGAACTGCGCCAGAACCTCCGGTGGTGGCAGATATCCAGTCAGCCTGTTGTTTGACAAATTCGTGCCCATTTTGAACCGTCAATGCCAGCCCCGTCCGACTCATTACTGGCAGGTCGGGCAGGTCGTCACCCATGTAGGCGATCTGGTTTTCTGCCAGACCGGTTTTTGCGAGCAGTTTTTTGAATGCGGGACGTTTATCACGATAGCCCTGGTAGATTAGTCTAACGCCCAGATCGCGCATGCGGTGGTTTACCAGGTTCGATTGGCGGCCCGTGATAACGGCGACCTCTATACCGGACTCAAGCAGCATGCGAATACCGAGGCCATCGAGAGAGCTAAAGGTTTTATATTCCCTGCCTTCGTTGTCAAATTGTAAACCGCCATTGGTTAGTACGCCGTCTATGTCAAAGATAACAAGTTTGATTTCGCGCGCTTTCTCTTCTGCAGTGTTCATTAGCCTTCAGTTTCCTATACCACACCAGCTCTTAATAAGTCATGCATGTTTAATGCACCCTGAACCAGTGCATTTTCATCGACGACCATGAGGGCATTGATTTTTTTATCGTGCATTATTTTAAGTGCTTCACTGGCGATTTGTTCGGCTTTAATAGTGATGCAGTTTGCTGTCATAAACTCGCTGACCAACGCTGTTTCGATGTTTGGCATATTTTCGAAAGTACGGCGTAGATCGCCATCGGTGTAAATGCCTGCCAGCCTGTTTGTTTCCGGGTCGATAACCCCGGCCATCCCCAGTCCCTTTGCGGTCATTTCCAGCAGGGTTTGTTTGAGGTTGGCATGGCTATTGACCAATGGGATAGCGTCACCGGTATGCATAATATCACTAACCCGCAACAGTAATCGGCGCCCAAGGTTTCCGCCTGGATGAGAAAGTGCAAAATCCTCCTCGGTGAAACCGCGTACTTCAAGCACTGCGACGGCTAGCGCGTCGCCCATGGCCAGAGAGGCAGTGGTACTCGATGTCGGAGCCAGACCGAGAGGACAGGCCTCTTTGCTGACACTGACATCCAGATTGATATCGGCGGCCCTGGCTAGAGTTGAAACGGGTTTTCCAGTCAGGGAAATCATCGGGATTCCCAGGCGTTTGAGCAGCGGTAGCAACAGGGTTATTTCACTGGTTTCACCGGAGTTGGAGAGGGCGATAACCGTATCCTCTGCGGTGATCATCCCGAGATCGCCGTGGCTGGCTTCGCCGGGGTGCATGAAAAAAGCCGGTGTTCCAGTGCTCGCCAGGGTGGCGGCAATTTTATTACCAATATGCCCGGATTTTCCCATGCCGGTAACAACGACGCGCCCTTTGCAGTTCAGGATCAGATCGCAGGCGCGATCAAAATTGTCATCGAGGCGTTTGATTAGTGCTGCGATAGCTTCAGATTCGGTCTTGAGAACCGCCAGACCCAGTTGTTTATATGCGTGTTTGGTCATGAGTTACGCAGCGATTTCTTTATTAACATCCCAGCCCGGGAAAACCAAAACTGCAGGATGACATTTTAATGCTCTGGCTAATACTTTTGCTCTTTCAACACCTAAATTGACTTTATCGTGCTCTATAGCTGAAATAGTTGATTGTGGAATGCCGGTAAGTGCAGCCAGCTCATTTTGACTCAATTCCTGTAACTCACGAATAATACGAACAGATTCTCCAATAGATACATCTGTTCTATGTTGAGCTTCCTGGTAATCTTTCATATTACTTTCTCCGGTAATCATGGGTCGTTACTTTGATTACTTTTACATAAAGTTGTTCGTTTTCGATTTTGTATATTATACGGTATTGAATATTGAGACGAGATGAACGATAGCCTTTCCATTCACCATGCAAGGCTTCATCAATAAAACCCTTGATTTGCTTTAGTCCGGCAGGGCCTGATATTGCTACGATATCCTTCCATTTCTCATATCGCTTAAGGATATCAACAGGTAATGATTCCAGCCCCTTTAATGCACTTTTATGCTCATATATTACCCACATACCAAATATAGTATATATACCATAAATACTATATCAAGTTTTTAATACGTAATGGCCTGAGTCGTTAAACCGTTGTTCACTCACTATATTGATTTCTTCGATTAATGGTCAATTTGTTACCACTTCGAAGTATAAATATAACTGGTAAATAACAAAGCAGCCGAGTAATAAAATACCTTTAAAGCGGGTCAAATAATGTGGAGCAGACATTGGGAAGCGAGACAGTATATAGATTAATAGCGTTATAGCCGCGACCACAGGTAAATCGCGATACAAAACTTTTTCGTCGATACTGAAGCTGGTAAGCATCGCCGGAATACCGATAACCGCCAGTGAGTTAAACAGGTTCGATCCAATTACATTGCCGATAGCAAGATCTGCCACGCCTTTTTTCAGGCTCGAGATCGAAGCCGCGAGTTCGGGCAGGCTGGTGCCTAGCGCGACGATGGTGAGGCCGATGATTAGTTCGCTGACACCCAGTGCAGTTGCTACATTGGTAGCTCCCCAGACCAGTATCTTCGAGCTGCCGACGAGCACGACCAGGCCGAGAAGCACCCAGCCGGTGGCCGCTCCGAGAGGCATCAGTTCGTTGCTGCCTGCTTGATTTTCTGAATCGTTTTCTGATGCTTTGGTGACACCGTTGTTACGGTGTATATCGATCATATACCAGAGCATGATCAGTAATAGTGTCAGTAACATGATGCCGTCGACAAAATCGAGTTGCAGGTCAAACAGGCACCAGATCATAACCAGGGTGGCTATGAGTAATAGCGGGTATTCGCGTTTGAGAACGTCCTTATCGACCGGTATTACGGTGAGTATAGCGGTTACACCCAGAATCAAACCGATATTGGCGATATTGGAGCCGAGTGCATTACCGATTGCCAGATTAGGTGTATCTTCGAGCACTGCGATAATCGAAACCAGTATTTCTGGTGCCGAGGTACCAAAGCCGACAATGGTGATACCGATAATTAAAGATGAAACGCCAAGATGTTCAGCAATGGCAGTCGCACCATCAACGAACTGATCGGCACTCCATATCAGTAGCGCCAGGCCCACGGCGATGGCTGCGAGGGAAAGCAGCATATGATCAGGTCGCTAAAACGTATCAGTCGAAGTAAACAGGCCTACGCGTAAATCTTTCGCCGAGTAGATTTCTCGACCGTCGACTTCCATCGTGGCGTCGCCAATTCCCATCACCAGTTTACGCATAATGACGCGTTTCATATTGATGCGATAGGTGACCTTTTTAGCCTCGGGAAGTACCTGACCAAAATATTTAACTTCCCCGGCGCCGAGTGCTCGACCATGACCGGGGCCGCCTTTCCAGCCCAGAAAAAAACCGATTAGCTGCCACATGGCATCTAGTCCAAGGCAGCCCGGCATCACTGGATCGGTTTCGAAATGACATTTAAAAAACCACAGCTCGGGATTAACGTCGAGTTCGGCAATGATCTCGCCCTTGTCAAATTCGCCGCCATCTTCGGTGATGCTCACTATCCGGTCAAACATGAGCATCGGGGGCAGAGGAAGCAGTGCATTGCCTTCGCCAAATAATTCGCCTTTGCCGCAGCCGATAAGCTCGTCATAGGAAAAACTGTTTCGATCTGTATGTGCTTTTGTCATATCGCATAGATTTAGGGAAACTGGCTGCGAACACTAACGATTATGAGAAGATTTTGCCAGTAAAATGTCAGGAATCTGAGAAAAATCTACCGATTCACAGGCATTGTTTAATGTACTGTTCCAACAGTGGATTATTAGAGGTATATTCAATCCTCGCTAGATAGACAGAAAAAGAATTATGGTACTTTTTTACCTGAATCGAGTCAGGTACAGTTCAGGTTAACCAGGGAATAATACGACACATGATATTCAAATCATTCATAACATCCGTGATTTCAGTATTGCTGTTAACACCGCAAATGCTGTTGGCGCAATCACCCTTAAGTCTCGATCGAGCGATCGAGCTCGCTTTGGCGCATGATCCCCGGGTTGAGGAGAAAGAAGCTTTTGTGCGCCAGGCGCAGGGTTTACTGGCTGAAGCCGAAGGCTCTGGCGGCCTGCGTTACGGGGTCGACACCTTTGTTGCGTTAACCACCGATGTGGAAGGCGGATTTTATGAAAATGGACAAACCACCTGCACAGGCAGTTGCACGCCACGAGACGATGTTTTCAATTTTGATGAAGGTATTTCACTATGGGGTGGGTTAACTTTCAGCATCATTAAGCCGCTAGCAACTTTCGGTCGATTAGAGAGTTATCAGAATGCCGCCCAGCACAATATTCTGGTCAAACAACAGGATGTCGAGTTACAGCGCGATAGCATTCGGCTTGATGTGGTGCGTGCTTATTACGGTTATTTGACTGCAAAGGATAGCCGCCTGTTACTCGAAGATACCCGCAAGCGACTGGAATCGGCGTTGGAGCTGGTGCGAGGGTGGCTGGAAGAAGACGCAGGTACAGTCAGTCAGTCGGACAGATATGCGTTGGAGTCCGGCCTGGGCCTGATTGATAATTATCTTTCTGAGGCGGCCGCTCTGGAAACCATTGCCATGGCGGGTTTAAAGGTATTAACCGGAATTGAAAGCGATACCGTCGAACTCGAAGAACCCCGATTAAGTTTAGTGACTTTGCCCGATCGAGACCTCGAAGAGTGGACTCAGTTAGCGTTCGACAACCGCCCGGAGTTTAAGCAGGTTGAAGCGGGTCTGGCAGCAAGACGAGCACTCGTCGAAGCCAGTCGGTCGGAGAGTAAGCCCATCGTTTTTGCCGGTGTTGCAGGAACCTTCGCCTATGCCCCGGGCAGGGATACGCTCGATAACCCCCATGTATTCGATAACTTCAATCATGCCGCCGTGTCACCTTTGCTGGGTATGCGTTGGCAATGGGAGCAGGGCGCTCAACCGGCTCGCGTGGCGCAGGCGCAGGCAGAGCTCGATGCCCTGATTCAAAAAGCCTCGTTTGCTCGCAACGGCATTCCTTTTCAGGTGCAGGAGCAATACGTGATGATGCACTCGAAGTACAAATCGGCACAGGCCATGCGCAGCAGTGCAAAATCGGCCCGACGCTGGATGATAGCGGCATACGCCGATTTCGAAGCAGGCCTGGAAGAGGCATCAAAAATCCTGACCGCAATGCAGGTATATGTACTGGCTTATGCCGAATACCTCAAGGTGGTGAATGACTACAACAATCATGTGTCGAAATTACAAAGCGTTAGTGGAGTTTATGAATGAAAAATATTATCGGATTATTTATTGGATTGTTTCTGATGAGCAGCGGGTATGCCAACGAGGTTGGTCCGGAACAGCTGATTAAAAATACTGCCGACCATGTTCTCAGTGAAATCAGGGCGAATTCCGCCGCCTATCGAGACGACCCGAATAAGCTATACAGTATGGTGAACGAGGTGGTGTTACTCCATTTCGATTTTATAGCGATGACTGATCTTGCCCTGGGGCGCTATAAAAATAAAGTCGATGCCAGCCAGAAACAATTGATAGCAGAAGAATTCCGTGTGTTGCTGGTGCGAACCTACGGCAAGGCTCTACTCGAATACAATGAAGAAGTCATCGTCTACCTGCCGATGGAAGGTTCCGAGGCCGACGGCGATGTCACCGTCAAAATCGAAATTGAGCAGGCCGGGGGATTCCCGATTCCGCTGAATTATAGTCTTAAACAGAGCGATCAGGGCTGGAAGGTGTACGATATTAGTGTCGACGATATCAGTCTGGTGACCAATTACCGGTCGAGTTTTGCCCGCCATATTAAGAAAAATGGTGTCGAAGGTCTGGTTAAAGTCTTACATGAACGCAATCAGGAAGAGTGAAGTCAGGAAGAGCAAAGGAGTTCACATTCCGGCCTTATAGCCATTAAGTAACATCTACATTCCGGGCGGGCTTCTGCTAGAATAGCCGCCTTTTTAAACGCCCATAGAATCGTCGGTAGTCGCCAATGAATAAATTGATCATCAAGGGTGGGGTTCCACTATCGGGGCAGGTCCGTGTTTCGGGTTCGAAAAACGCGGTTTTGCCCATATTAGCCGGTACTCTGCTCTCTAGCGGCCCAGTCGTGGTTCGCAACGTACCTCATTTGCACGACGTTACCACCACCATGGAATTGCTCGGACGCATGGGTGTTTCGATTACCATCGGTGAAAAGATGAGTATAGAAATAGACCCGTCTACCATCGAAAATACCTTTGCGCCTTACGATCTGGTAAAAACCATGCGGGCTTCCATACTCGTATTGGGGCCATTACTGGCTCGATACGGTACCGCTGAAGTGTCGCTACCGGGTGGTTGCGCGATTGGTGCTCGACCTGTCGACATGCATCTCTCCGGGCTAGAGGCCATGGGTGCGTCGATAACTGTCGAGGAAGGCTATATCAGGGCTAAAGTAGACCGTCTCAAGGGCGCGAGAATCGTCATGGAGCAGGTTACGGTAACCGGTACCGAAAATTTGATGATGGCAGCCGCGCTCGCCGATGGTACTTCTGTTATCGAAAATGCTGCTCGCGAACCCGAAGTGGTCGACCTGGCCGACTTTATCAATGCCATGGGTGGCAGGATCGAAAACGCGGGCACCGATACCATTACCATCCACGGAGTAGAGACCCTGAATGGTTGCGATTACACCGTATTACCCGACCGCATCGAAACCGGTACTTATCTGGTCGCAGCAGCGATAACCGGGGGCAAAGTGTTGATTAAGCACACCGATCCAACGTTGCTCGATGCAGTACTGGCGAAGTTAACCGAAGCGGGTGCGGTAATCGATGTCGGTGAAGACTGGATAGAACTCGATATGGAAGGCAAAAAGCCGCGTGCGGTGAATATCAGGACGGCACCATATCCCGGTTTTCCAACCGACATGCAGGCTCAGTTTTGTGCCCTGAATGCAGTCGCCGAAGGCACTGGTTCGGTCACCGAGACAGTATTCGAAAACCGTTTTATGCACATACAGGAAATTATTCGCCTGGGTGCCAACGTGCATGTCGAAGGGAATACAGCGATTATTAAAGGTGTTAACGATCTTGATGGTGCACCGGTTATGGCAACCGATTTGCGCGCCTCGGCGAGTTTGATTCTGGCCGGACTGGTTGCCAGAGGTGAAACCGTGGTTGATCGGATATATCATATCGACCGGGGTTACGACCATATCGAAGAGAAACTCGCCTGCCTGGGTGCTCAAATCCAACGTGTACCAAATTAAAGCTTTCCTAATCAATATTTTTAGAAAATAACATGTCTGGTGATGGTTTAACTATAGCGCTCGCCAAAGGGCGCATTCTTGCGGAAACACTACCGTTGCTGGCGCGAGCCGGCATCGAGCCCATAGACGACCTGTCAACCAGCCGGAAGCTGGTCTTTGAGACCAATCATGCCCACATTAACCTGGTGTTAATCCGCTCCTCTGATGTACCGACTTATGTGCAATATGGCGCGGCCGATCTGGGTATCGCTGGCAAGGATGTATTGCTGGAGCATGGTGGTGAAGGCTTATACGAGCGCGTTGATCTAAAAATAGCCGCTTGCAAATTGATGACTGCCGGCTTTGTCGATAAAGCCCTGCCCAGGGGGCGGCTCAAGGTGGCCACCAAGTATCCTGCTATTACCCGCAAGTATTTCCTTGAGCATGGGCGCCAGGTCGAAGTCATAAAGCTCTATGGATCAATGGAGCTGGCTCCGATAGTCGGTCTGGCCGATTTAATCGTCGACCTGGTTGATACCGGCAATACGCTCAAAGCTAATGGCCTGGTGCCGTTAGAGCATATTATGGACATTAGTTCGAGATTGATTGTGAATCGCGCCTCCCTGAAGATGAAAAACCAGCTCATCAAGGAGCTGGTTACCAGCATTGAGCAGGCAGTTGAATGATAAAAATCAGACGTTTAAATAGCGGCGATTCCAGCTTCTGGCCACAGTTAAAAGAACTTCTGGCCTGGGAAGCGGTTTCCGACGATGCCGTCTTCGCCTCGGTCAACAATATACTCAAGTCGGTGCGTAGTCGCGGTGATGCGGCAGTGATGGAATTTACCGCACAGTTCGACGGCTTGAAAGTAGAGTCGATGGGCGAGCTGGAAATGCCACTGAGCCGGCTGCAAACCGCTTACGATAACCTTGATGGTCAACAGCGCCATGCACTCGACCAGGCAGCGGTAAGAATCCGTAGTTACGCCGAACACCAGAAACTGGAGTCCTGGGAATATACCGAAGCCGATGGTACCGTATTAGGCCAGCAGATATCGCCGCTGGATCGTGCCGGTCTTTATGTCCCCGGCGGTAAAGCGGCCTACCCATCGTCGGTGCTAATGAATGCCATTCCGGCCCATGTTGCAGGTGTCGAAGATCTAATTATGGTCGTACCGACCCCGCAGGGTGTGGTGAATGACCTGGTACTCGCCGCGGCCTATGTTGCTGGTGTTAATCGGGTGTTTACCATCGGCGGCGCACAAGCGGTCGCGGCACTGGCTTATGGCACCGAAACTATCCCCGCTGTCGATAAGATAGTCGGTCCCGGTAATATTTACGTCGCCACCGCCAAGCGCATGGTGTTTGGTGCGGTCGGTATCGACATGGTAGCCGGGCCATCGGAAATCCTGGTGGTCTGCGATGGCAAGACTGATCCCGACTGGATCGCGATGGATTTGTTCTCTCAGGCCGAACACGACGAAGACGCGCAGGCGATTCTGGTCTCCGACGATGTCGCGTTTCTGGACCAGGTGCAGGCGAGCATCGATAAGCTCATCGAAGCAATGCCGCGCAAGCCGATTATCGATACTTCGCTGACTGCTCGAGGGGCTCTGATAGCAGTATCCGATATGGATGAAGCCGTCGAAGTGGCGAATTATATCGCCCCGGAACATCTCGAATTGTCGGTCGACAATGCAGAAACAATGGCGCGTTCAATCCGTCACGCCGGTGCTATTTTTATGGGGCGCTATACCGCCGAGGCCTTAGGCGATTACTGCGCCGGGCCAAATCATGTGTTACCTACTTCAAGAACCGCCAGATTTTCCTCGCCACTCGGCGTGTATGATTTTCAGAAACGTTCGAGTTTGATCGGCTGTTCGGCTGCGGGCGCCTCGGAGCTGGGTAAAGTCGCTTCTGTGCTGGCGCATGGCGAAGGGCTGGTCGCGCACGCGCGTTCGGCGGAGTATCGGGTTAAGTAGGTTATAGGTGTCGGAGTCTTTGGCTCCGACACCAGGTATTAATTAGCCCCCAAAGCCTATTTCCTCAGCTATGCCATCCGGTGGTTCAGGCGACGCGTTGTCCCTGATTTTGACTATATTACCTATTTCGAGCAGGCCGAAAAATGTACTGGCGTCGGATAGTCCGTAGTTTGTTGTAGCGTCGACCGTATGGGTTATCCCTAGAATCTTAATTGAGGCATTAGGGATGAAATCTTCTACACTTCCTTTAATTTCTGTGTCTTCCAATTCTCTTCGTTTTACGTTAGTCGCAATAACAGATCCATCGACTTCAATCGCTTTGACGATTACATAGTCGGCATCGGTTAAGTCAGCTAATGTAATGTCGCCCAATGCGTCGTCCTCCAGGCGAGTTTGATCGTCGGTGTTGACAATTATTACGCCATCAATATATTGAAGTTGAAATTGATTATCTCCTGGGCCAATGAAAGCTACCTCTGCTTTTAGCTCTATTGATCCCTCACGTAGCTCGACTTCATCAGCAAACAAAATACCGCCGACTATGCTGCCATCGACTTCTACTTTGACGCCGTCTTCAATAATAGAATTTGAAGGGTAGAGAATAGCATTTCCGGCATCTACAGTCTGAGAACCTATTGAAAACTTACCCAGTCCATTCGAATTCGAAACAATACCCTGTAAACTAATTTCACCCACGTCACTGCCAAAGCCGCTGTCCTCGTCTTCGATTTCGTTGGCAAGTATTGCTTCTGCATTCTGATAATAAGTACCCGATACCTCAATAAAATCACCATTGGCAAGGGTGCCACTAGATGTATTAATTATCGGATTTGCACTCATATCTATCGTAAGGCCGTTGACAGAAAACGAAGAATCCTGGTTGACAAATCCATCTACGGTTCCTTTCAGTTCAACCTGTGATGGTGATGTGGCCGAGGCCGACAGTACTCCTTTACCTTCTACAAAAGTAGCGCGAACACTTGAATTGAATGAGATAAATCCACTAACTTCGACAAGTTGATCCTGAACGAGCGGGAAACTGGTGCCTTTAAGCCTTGTAGATATTTCATCAACAATAATCGTTTGGCCGAATATATCGAATGACATTTGGCCCCCACCTAAATCGAGAGGATTATTTACCGGCCCCTCAATCTCATTATCATAAACAACCCTGCTAGCGGTGCCAGTCGAGCCATTGGCGTCAGTAGAGCCATAGATTCTGGCTACCATTCCTTCTGTCAGCCCTGCGCTGACAGCTTCGGGCTGACTATTATAAATCTCCCCATCCACCTCAAACTGAGCACTATCCGTATTAAACTTAACTCCATTAACATAAACACTACCAAACGCAGTAATCTCCCCGGAGGTAATCCCAGTCCCGCCAATACCGGCTACGATAACGTCTCCGCCACAGGAAACCATGAGCGAGCAAACCAGAGCAGTTGCCAGTTTGCGTGATTGATTTAGTCGGAAAAATTTATTCATAGTGTTCATGATGATTCCTGATCAGCTGGAGTCGACTCGTGATAAAAGAGGCTGACACTTAGCTCGACCGCTTCTTCGTTCTCATCCTCAGATTCATGTTGGGAAAGATAAAGGTCCACCTCTTCGAGGAAGGCCTGGCCTTTGCGTTGGGTGAATTGTTTTATTTTGGGGATTGCATCTACCGGTATTCTCGGGTTTGAAGCTTTACGTTGAAAATGCAGGTTTTGCGTCGATGCGGTAATGTTGTGATTGATGGTTTCAATCAATTGCTGGGTATCAGTGCCTAGAATGGTCAGTTTTTCTGCCGGGTCATCCGATGGCAGATAGGCGTGGCTTAAGAGCCGGACTTTAGCGTTGCCATCGACAGAGATATTTCCAGACTCGGTGAGCGCTTTTTGCATGGCTGCGACGGGCATGTCTCCGCTATATTTTTTGACCAGGCTGGTGAAAGAGTGGCTTCCTTCCATATCCAGGTCTCTGGTTGAACCATCAGCTCGAAGATAGTCTGGATCATTAATCCAGCCGCCGATGACGCGGATACTGCGGTTATACTGCTTGCTGCCAGTTTTTGTTTGACTGGCGTCGAGTTCATTCAGTTTCTTGACTTCCTTTCTATTAAGGCCGGTCAGTATCGCAACATTGGATACGGTCTGTTTTTTCCCACCAGGGGTGAAATTTCTGAAGGCGACATCGACGAAACACTTTCTTGCGATCTGATCAAACTCTCCATAAGACATACCGTTACGCAGCATGGTCCTAATGAGCGCGGTGAGGATCTTACTCAGCGCATTGTTTAATGTTTCTCGAATAGTTGACATAAGTACCCGGATTATTCTTGCTGAAACTAGCTCTCAAAGAATCCAATCATATAGTAGCCAAGTATAACAGATTTCTTATATTAAAAAGGGATAAAATTCCCAAAAAAATGATTTTTACGGCCGTTCGGTCGCGTGCATAGAAACCGTAAACTGTTGTGACCCTCTATACAGGGTTACCTCGATGATATCACCGGGCCTGTGTCGGGTGATTTTTTTCAGCAGGTCACGAATGTCATTGACTGCTTCGCGATTGACGGCAACGATGATATCACCTGCACGGATCCCCGCTTTGTCCGCCGGGCTGTCGATGAAGACTCCGACGATAAGAGCGCCAGCGATATTAGGGTTACCGGTTGCCATTGCCGCTTTGGCGGTAATTCGTGTCCCTTCTACCCCGAGCCAGCCACGGGATACTTTTCCCTGCTCGATAATTTGCTGCTTTATGTCGAGCACGATAGATACCGGGATAGCGAAACCAATGCCCTGGGAGCCGCCGGACTGGCTGAAAATTGCGGTATTAATGCCGATTAATTTTCCTTCCGCGTTCACCAGTGCCCCGCCTGAATTGCCGGGGTTGATCGCGGCATCGGTTTGAATGAAGTTTTCGAAGGTATTCAGCCCGACGCGGTTTCTGCCGGTAGCACTGATAATACCCATGGTAACGGTTTGCCCGACATTTAACGGGTTGCCAATTGCCAGCACTACGTCGCCAACCCGAATCGGCTGAGTTTCAGCAATCTTGATCGGGCTTAAGCCATTGACTGGAATGTGCAGAACGGCGAGATCGGTTTCGCGGTCTTCTCCGACAAGCGTCGCCTGGCTACCGCGACCGTCGGGCAGGGCGACGAGAATCTCATCGGCGCCATTGATGACATGCTGGTTGGTGACAATATAACCATCGTGACTGACTATCACGCCGGAGCCGAGGTTGGTTTCGGTCTCGCTGCGCTGACGACGTTGTAGCTGGTCGCCGAAAAACTGTTTGAAAATGGGATCGTCAAGCAAAGGATGCGGTTTGCGATTGATGGTTTTTGATGTGTAAATAGTGACCACTGACGCCGAGGATGAAGCAACCGCATCAGCATAGGACTTGACTGTTGAATCGGTAACGGGTGAAGTTTGAACCTGGCTATCCCGGCCGAAAATATCTGATCTCAAATCATCCGCTTGCCAGAGCACATAAAGAGCCGCAAGGCCCAGGCCGATCAGGCTGAACTGGATGATAAAACCAATGGCTTTGATTAATTTCATGCGTGGATAATATCACAGCGGAAGTCAGTTCAAGACGGGATTTGAGGGATTGTGAGTGTAGTGGAGAATTAAGAAAAGGTGGCTCTTGCGAGCCACCCAATTTAGCAGGTAATTGTTGTTAGTCGTCTTCTAGTTCTATTTCGATTTGAGCGGCTATTGATGATCCAGCATCGAAGCGCAGGTCGACAATGTCATTGGGTCCATCAGTGGTGTCGTCGTTATCGTCAATTCTTGTCAAGAAAGAGGTAGCATCTCCAGCAGTATAAAGAATATCTTCGATTTCAAGTTGAGTAGAGTTATCTACCGTTTTGGTAATGCCCAGTACGGTGATAGTCATTCCGGACTCGTCAGCACCATCGAGGTTAACTGCAGCTCGTATTTCGTTTCGCTGATCAGCATCTTCGGGACGGATACTGGTCGCTAGCACTACGGGGTTGACTGAACCATCATCTGTCCGAATGCCTCTAACTTCAACACCTGTCGCGTAAGTTCCACCTAGTAGATCAGCCAGCTGCAGGCCATTCATGTCAGTGGTATTACTAGTGGTGACTGTGATAATTCCGTCGAAGAAAGTGAAAGTCCCATCGAAGTTATCGGCTGGCGTCGCAGTGATGCGTACCCGGTTACCGCGGCCCTTAATATTGTTGCTGATCAACAGACCTCCTGAATTATAGCCTTCCGCTTCAACCCGGACTCCGTTAATCAAATCAACTGATCCGATAAGACCATCTTCCCATTCGACGAAGCTGTCCAGCTTGATACAGGTTTCGCCCACTACATAATCAGCGCCTGTCGGGCAGCCCGTTGTATCAGTGCTGACTACACCTTCAGCTTCAGCTTCATGGCCTTCGATGAGACCATCCATCAAGTCGTCTTCGAGCTCTACTATATTAGCGCTATATGTATTGGGGGATACGAGTGTTGGGTTAAAATGGACCTCGACATAATCTCCCTCGGCAACGACAGTTGAACCATTATAGAGATAGGTATTGCCGCGCACTGTCAGTGAAATTCCCGGATCGACCGTTTCTACACGGCCTTTAATCTCGTCTATACCATCACCATCATTATCTACTTTAATAAACGTCGCTTCGATAGTGGTGTTGTTTAACCAGAAACCGGAGATTTCATAGCGGGTATCTGGAGTCAGGATCTGGTCGGTTATAATCGCGACGCCGTTAATGATGTTGCCCGCAATTGCCGCACCCTCGATCTCAGCCTCATATTCGACTTCTTCAGCAGTTCCAGATATACCATCATCATTACGGTGGCCGCGCAGGCTGACTACTTTACCGATATCGTCTGGGGTAAAAGTGGCTTTGGGCTCGTCGTCATCCGAATAAGAACCACCCGATGGCGTCGCATACTCAACCCCGTTCACCCAGATACTGCCAATCGCTGTAATAACACCTTTAGCAACAACCGGGGTGCTAGTGGAGGAGCTGCCACTGCCACCACCACAAGCTATCAGCGTGCTGACGAGGCCCGTAACTGCCAGCCCTCTAATTGTTAGTTCTTTTGTTTTCATGAGTGATTTCTCCACTAATCGGTTAGTTTCTGGTTGGTAGATTGTTTTGTTTGATTTGTTTATTTGGGAATATATTCCCATAAAAATAATTCGTCAAGCAAATGTTTGAAATAAATTTTGCATTCCGATGGCATAAAAACGGGTAATATTGTGCTTTGATCAGATTTGGATTCTTCAGGGGTATCGGTAATGCTGTTAAAAGATCTGTGTAAATTTTGTGACGATTATCTGCATGTTGGAGAGTTTGCTGACTATTGTCCCAATGGTTTACAGGTGGAATCGACAGACGAGGTTAGTCATATCGTCTGTGGTGTTACGGCTAGCCTCGACTTGATTGAGGCGGCTATTGATGTCGGTGCCGACACCTTGTTGGTGCATCATGGTTACTTCTGGAAAGGTGAGTCACAGGCGATCAGTGGCTTTAAGGGGAGGCGTATTCGCGCTTTGATCAAAAATAATCTCAATTTAATCGCCTATCATTTGCCTCTGGATGCGCATCCGGAGGTTGGAAATAATGCGCAGCTCGCCAGGGTCATGGGTTGGTCGGTTGAGAAAAGCTTTGGCAGTATCGGTAGCCACGACCTTGTTCTGAGCGGGTCGCTGGCCTCAGCCACTAGCCTGGATGAATTAAGCGAGTCTATAGCATCGCGCCTCGATACGGACCCGCTGGCTATTGCATGTGGTGATAAACCGGTTAGCCGTATTGCCTGGTGCACCGGAGCGGCGCAATCTTACATCGAAGAAGCAGCTGAACACGGTGTCGATGCATTCATTAGCGGTGAGGTCTCTGAGCATACTTTTCATTTCGCCAGGGAAGCGGGGATTCATTATATTGCCGCCGGCCACCATGCTACGGAGCGTTATGGTGTGCAGGCATTGGCCGCGCTATTGAGGGAGCGTTTCAATCTTCGCCAGCAGTTTATCGATATACCGAATCCTGTTTGATAAATTAATCTGCCAAATGGCTGATTTAATTCTTCATTGCTCTCGACGAAAAAGTGATTTTAAGCTATTCTAGCC
>JAOUJX010000339.1 GCA_029882955.1 Gammaproteobacteria bacterium | reverse complement strand
TTACATATACGCGTAGCCTCTGCAGTACGACCGAGTTGGGCGTAGCAGGCTGCGATGCAACCGAGTTTGAACAAGCTGTTGCGTTTAACTTTACTAAAGGCTATCAATGCCTGATCAAAATTTCCCGATAGATACTCGCCAATTCCTACAACCTTCAGACAGTTGTCAGCTGCAAGAGGGTTGGTCCTCAGGGCGTCAAGACTACACTGTCTGCCTGCCTCGAACTGGCCAGAAAAGGTTAAATATTCACCCTTTGAGCATACATTACGGTTGTCATTTGGGTTATTTTCTATCGCCCGTTCTATTTCAATCACAGCCCTTTCGTGTTCACCCCTGAGATAGTAGGCTTCAGCCAGGGCATATAAGCCCATAATGTTGGTATCGTCAAGCTTCACTGCTTTGCATGCAAACTCATATGCCGTGGCATTTGCCTGCTCCGGGTCATTACACCAGGTTTCACAATACTCATGGTCGAAGCTTACAGCCATTCCTGCATATGCTGGCGCATAACTTGGATCCAGATCAATTGCCTTCTGGAAACACTCGCGGGCTGCCATTTCTCCCTCCTGAGAGTATTCATTCAAAAATACCCTGCCTTTAAGAACCAGATCGTAAGTAGCAAGTTGGGGATTCGCAGATTTATACGCACGCTGGCCTTCAGTTTTTTCAACCGTATCGACCAGTGAACTCACAATGAGTTCAGCGATCTCATCCTGAATAATGATCAAGTCGTCGGGTTTACGATCATAATTTTGAGCCCACAAGTGTCGATTTTCACGGGCATTGACCAGGCTGGCAGTTATCCTGATCCGATCAGGAGATCGCTGAATGCTTCCTTCCACCACATAGTTCACGCCTAGTTGTTTATACGCGCTTGCAGCTGTGTCAATGACGCCTTCTGATGCGGCTGAAGTTTTATAGGCGAATACAAATAATTCTTGAAAACGCGTTAGCGCGATTATTATGCTGTCCGTGATCCCTTTACCCATGTAATCTTGTCCAGGGTCATCAGAGTTATTTTTAAATGGCATGACAAACAGGGAAGGCTTACTGTCCTGAGGGGCCGTGTGCGGCAATTGATTAAGCACCGTGGCGATGGTCTTTTCGAGGGATTCTGGTACTGGAATATTTTCATCGGGATTCACAACTTGGAACTCGTCCGAATTCACACTGTTCGCATATAAACCATCATCATTCGATTTCATCGACTTGTCGATGACCTGGATAACCGGTACAGCAAGTTTGAATCCTTTGCGATGGACAGTTTTAATAATCGACTGATCTTTGCCGTTATCCCCTACAGCCTTGCGTGCAGCGTTGATCCTGACACTGATTGCAGAATCAGAGATGACTCGACCGTTCCACAGATTAGTGATCAGATCGTCACGAGATACGACGGAATCTCCTCGGCCAAGCAAAAAAGCCAGTAGATCAAAAACAAGCGGCTCTACATCCTGGGAAATATCCGCCACTTTGAGCAGCCTGCGCTCAGTATCGAGTTCACATCTGGCAAAGTTATATCGTCCCATAATATTACTCGTTCCAGTTTATTGGCTTCGCGTAGAGAATCACAACAACACCGGGAATTCTTTACCAGCGAAGTGATTAGGTCAAGATAATAAGGAAATCGTAAGAAAATCAAAAGAATTTCGTAAAGCTTTAGAGCCTGCCCGTCTCTAGAATTTCATCTCAGTATTCCAATAGCTCGTAAACGGATACCCCAATCAACTGGAGAATAGCATGAACACAATGACAGTCAGAATGGACCTTAAACCTAATCCCTTCAGCGGTTATCTTTACAGTCTGAAGATGTTTGTAATCTACCAATTTTCAGCTTTAAAGTTAAAGTCCACGGTCGCTTCAGTCGAATACACTGCGCTACCAGACAATAAGAGACCTGACGGGTATTTTCCGAAAGTATCGAGGTTAAATGGTATCTCATATGGTGAAAATGAAAGAGATCGGCTCTTTTACTGGTAAATGTAAATAAAGTACTCGCATATTTGTCCGCAATTTGAATATTGCCAGGCCCTGATAACAACAATGGAGAATCAATGATGGCTAGATATAGAAGCGCGTTACCTCAGCTCGCTGGCGGGTTGTTCTTAACCGATGCCGGTGTCGAAACAGACCTGATCTTTAATCACGGCATCGACATTCCTGAATTTGCCGCCCACACTTTGCTACCCGATAACGCAGGCCGCGAAGTCTTAGGCAACTATTTTAGGGGGTTCTTGTCACTTGCTAAGGAAATTAGCTGTGGATATATCCTGGACTCTGTAACATGGAAGGCCCACTCGCACTGGGCACAAGACCTTGGTGCAACAGCTGATGATCTTAAAGAAGCTAACCGGGAATCACTTTCATTCATATCTGAACTTCGCGATGAATATCCATCGAATAAGGGACCAATCGTATTAAATGCAGTCATCGGACCGAGGGGAGATGCTTACGCTCCGGAAGATTTGGTTACAGTAAAGGAATCGGAGGAATACCACTCACAACAGCTACGATGGATTGCAGATACTGAAGCTGACATGGTGACGGCACTGACTTTTACACAGGCTGACGAGGCCATTGGTGTCGTCAAAGCAGCCACTGCACTTGGTCTGCCAGTTGTTATATCTTTTACAGTCGAAACTGATGGCAATTTACCAACGGGTCAATCACTGGCATCAGCTATCGAGGTTGTAGACCAGGCTACGCAATCTGGTGCTGCCTATTTTATGGTGAATTGTGCTCACCCGGATCATTTTGCGCATGTGCTTGGTGACGAACCCTGGGCTAGACGTATACGTGGTATACGCTGTAACGCATCTCGTCTAAGCCATGCTGAGCTAGATGAATGTGAAACCCTCGATGATGGTGACCCAAAAGAGATGAGCAAGCAGTATGCTGAAATCAAAGCAAAGATGCCCTGGCTGAACATTTTTGGTGGTTGCTGTGGCTCAGATCTTCGTCATGTTACTCAGATTGCTCGAGTCGTAACTAACTGACCATTACGCAATAAAACTATAGGTTGTTAAAATTAGCGCGCGCACGGAAGCTCCGCTGTGTACCGAATTCAGCCCTCTTGAAGGCCTTATCCGAACGGCCCTTACTTAAATTGGGAATATCAGCTGATGTAGGTTAAATCAGTTACCCCTAACCTCGCCCGATAAATGGCATTTTAGTCGCCATAATCGTCATAAACTGAATATTCGATTCGAGTGGTAACTCGGCCATGTGTAATACTGCCTCGGCGACGTGCTCAATATCCATCACCGGTTCCGGGGCTATCTCACCATTTGCCTGTTGCACGCCTTTCGGCATATTTGCGGTCATCGAGGTTTCGGCATTGCCAATGTCGATTTGCCCACAGGCAATGTTATGCCTTCTTCCTTCCAGAGAAATACATTTTGTCAATCCGGTTATGGCGTGCTTGGTGGTAGTATAAGGCACCGAATCGGGCCTGGGCACTTGCGAAGAGATTGATCCGTTATTGATGATCCGTCCTCCTGATGGATTTTGCTTTTTCATTAATCGAATTGCCTGTTGTGCGCAGAGAAACGCACCGGTTAAATTAACATCGACGACATTTTTCCATTGCTCGTAACTCACATCCTCAATCGGCGAGGCGGCCGAAAATATACCGGCATTGTTAAATAATACATCCAGCCGACCGTAGGCTTTGTTGATTTCTTCAAATAGATGTTCTACCTGTTGTGGCTGGGCAATGTCGCAGCTGATACATAAGCATCGGTCGGCGTTATCTTTGGCTAGAGAAGCCGTTTCCTTCAGTCTTTCGATATTTCTTCCTGTTAAAACCAGCCGGTAGCCACGGCGTAACAATGCCAGGCTTACCTCACGGCCGATACCACTGCCTGCACCTGTAACCAGTGCTATTTTCTCTGCTGCTTGATCCATAAATACCTCACTATGACATTATTCCGGTAGTTGATAGGCTTCCAGTTCAATTTTATCGAACTGGTACCCCATGAGTGTTAATTTGCCCCGATAACGTTGCTGCCCGGTCGAGGTAAATTCGAAATCGTAAGTTCTACGAATAACCCAGACAGCGCGCTCGTTTCTGCGAGGCCAGTAGCCCTTGATCACCATACTTTGATCGAGCAACTGTAAATCGTTCCGCTGGCAATATTGGGCGGCTAGTTTTAGTGCTCTGCCCTTGTATTCTCCGCTCTGCCACCAGTATTGGAGCACAAAGGCGATCAGCGATAATAATATAATATTAGTTAGAAATTCCATTCGTAGATTAATGCATTATTACAGCCAGTATCGCAGCATTCTGGGCAACCATCCTGACAATTTTAAAATCAGAGAATAATTACGC
>JAOUJX010000039.1 GCA_029882955.1 Gammaproteobacteria bacterium | reverse complement strand
AATCGGTGAATCCTTGAGGATCGCTCGGGCAATCGCAATACGTTGTCTTTGCCCGCCGGAAAGCTTCACCCCGCGTTCACCCACCAGCGAATCGTAATTCAATTCGGTCTGCATGATGAACTCGTGCGCATGGGCTTTTTTCGCTGCCTCAATCACCTCGTCGTCGCTGGCATCCAGGCGCCCATAACGAATATTTTCCATCAGAGAGCGATGAAACAATTGCGGGTCTTGCGGGATCATCGACACACTTTCTCGCAGACTATCCTGCGTGACGTTGAGAATATTTTGCCCGTCAATGTAGATCGCGCCACTCTGCGGCTCGAACAGGCGTAACATCAAATTTACAAAAGTAGATTTGCCTGAACCGGAAAAACCGACTAGACCTACCTGTTGCTTTGGCTTAATCGTGACGCTTAGATGCTCGAAAACCTGCAAACCTTCCTGATAAATAAAAGTGACGTCATCAAAGGAGATTTCGCCCCGGTTAACCACCAGCATTGGCGCATCGGGTTTATCGACGATGTCGTGTGGCTGAATAAAAATAGACACGCCGTCGCTGATATTACCGATGTATTCAAAAAATTCGAGGAAGCTACGGCTTAAACCACGCGCGGCTTCGATCAATAAAATCGCGAGGCCAGCCACCATAGAAAACTCACCCACGGTCAGGTCTCCCACAGACCATATTTTTAACGCATAACCGACGATACCGACCATCAGTACCATCGCCGCTGTGAACTGAAACCAGCGCAGTTTTTCCATATACCAGTAGGTTCGCAGTGCGTGGTCGACTTCGTGGTTGAGATAATCGGTTAGATAATCTTCTTCATACTGGCGACGCGCAAACATTTTTGCGTTCATCACATTAGTAACCGAATCGACTATCTTGCCCGTGACCAGCGAACGCGCTGCGGCGAAATCCTGCGCGTAGGCTCGACAGCGTTTGGCGAGCAGATAAGACACATAAATATAAACTCCCAGCCACAGGCTTAACACTAAGGCCAGGTCCCCATTGGCATTGAACAAAATGATCAGAGCCACCGCTGATTTGATGATTAATGGATAAAAATCAAAAGTAATCGTCCATAACGCATGCATGCTGCTCATCGACACTTCGGCGATACGGTTCGCCAACGACCCGGCAAAATGCGAAATAAAGTAGCGATGTGAATGATGCTGTAGATAACTAAACAATGACCTGCGAATTTCTCGGCGTAATTTCGGCCCCGTCATCACCAGCATCGCACCACTAGCCCGACTGAATAGCACAATGCCGAGATTCAACGCGGCAAACAGTATTAATGCATTTTGGGCGGTGGCGAAAATATCCAGGTTTGTATCTTTGGCCAGCGTGACCGCATCGATGATTTCTTTTACCGCATAAGGTAACAGGATGGTGCAGGCTGCCTGCGCCGCTTCGAAGACGAAAATAGCCGCCAGCGTATAGCGGGACTTCAGGTAAAAATACAGTGCGAAGCGCCAGGGAGTACGGGAAAGGGGTGGGGCGTCTTGGGCGGTTTTCAGGGTGGTGTCCATAGGGGGTAGTGTAGCGGGATTCGGCGAGATAGGGGTAGGAGGAATTCAGGGGCCGGGCGGATGACGAGTTAGTGACAGGAAGCCGTCTATATGACACTGGCACCTGTCTATTTTCCAGGGGCTCGAATCATCGACCCCGTCGTCTACCAAGGGTTAGAACCTATGACCGGAAAGAGCGTTATAACCACTTTTGCCTGAATAAAATTCCTCAATCATCGAATTGAATAAGGCTAGATCTATCCAAAAGGGCGCTTCTCGATGTGAAATTGGATATTTAACACTTTAATTTTGTGAATTATTTGTGAAAACTGAAAATATTGAACTATACTGTGAATTAATTACTTTATATGAGAGAGGTTGCCATGTTAGCTGTTAAAGATGAATTTACATTCATGGAAAATACCAATCCGGATAGTCTTCAGGTGTATGCGTTATCGCTGGAAGAAATGAGCCAGGTAATACTGCGCAGATCCAATGGGGAAGACAGTAAATCTCAATGGGAAACACTCAAAAATAAAATTGAAATCACCACCGACTACTCCGCATCGGTCTGGGACAAAGCACTATTGGGGCAGTTGGTATCTGAGTGGGGTTATGCTGGTATTCAATCGTTTATAAAAACATATAAAGGAAAACCGCATATCATGTTAAAGGGCCGCCCGGAATTAAGAAAGATATTAGAAGAGGCAAGTCGTGCCGCCGAAAGTGCCAAAGTCGTCAATATTGGGTTAGTAAGGTCGGCCACAGTAGTTAATACGGCAAAAAGAGACAGTATTTTGACCACTGTCTTCAATTTCTTCAAAGAGACCTCCCCTGTATTATCCAGTAATGGTAATGCTCATAGGTCCATTTTTAGCTAATAATTTCAGGTTATCCAGAAAATCTGCGGCAAAAAAGGCCGGCAAAGGCCTTTATTCTCCCTGGTTCCCTGATATCATCCCCGGCGCTCCGGCGCTTGGCGTCTGTCAGGCAAAATAGCACCACTTCGAATACGGGCACGGCGCTCAGTATTCTGACGGCGCTGTTCCCCACGTTGTGTTTGAGTATCTTCTTCCTCAATTATTCCATCGGTCTCTAATATGTGGGTTATGATTCCGGAACAGGCTAATGCCTGCTGAAAAGATTTTGCCGTCCCGGCATCCATGTTTGTGCCCAGATTAAGGGTTTTTCCGTCGAAATAGTCGAGTTTTTCCTCGGTGTTAAATTCGAATAGACTCTCAAGGGTAGAGCGAGCATCGTCCAAATCCCGCCCAGATTCTATCTCGCCGTTAAAGATTAAATTGAAACGCGCCTCACTCATAGGATCCCTTTATCCAAATTATAGCTATTTTTCATTTTAGCATCGTTTGGAGGTGCATTATAGTTTCCTGAGAAGCTCCCTAGGCTCGGCTTATGTTGATTAGTTCGATCCGATGTGGCGGCTATAAGATATATTCGAGCCTGCTCGCAAAGTTGGTTTATCTTAGTAAGCCCGGTGATTAAGACGAAAGATCAACCTCGCCACAATGCGATAGAATATGCCGATGCGCCGCTTCAGATCGCAGCAAATCGCGCGGTGGCTCTGCTAAGGTATTGCCCCGTTTATCCTGATTATCGATAATAAAGCTTGCTAATGGATTGTTATTGCCCCAATAATTTAATCATACGGCAAGCTTCATCGCTGACTTCAGGTATCACTTTCTTCATAATGGATAACCGGTCGAATAAAAGGTTGTCCGCCTCCAGTGTCTGCCTCAGTGCATTGCCAAAGCGTTGTCGCAGACAGGTCCCGATATTAAATTTGCAGACTTTCTCTTTAGCTAGTTTCTGAATATCATCCGAACGAATTCCGCTGGTGCCGTGAATGACAAGCGGGGTATCCAGTTCATTAGCTAGCCGGTAGAAGTGATCGAAGTCGATGTCAACGAAGGCGTTTTCTATACGATGAACATTGCCAACCGAGATAGCTAATGCGGCTGGCTTGCCCTGATCGATCATAGCCAGGGCTTCTCCAATTTCGGTTAAGGCTGACTTGATATGATCCCGCCCGCTGGCATAGGGGACGGAGCCGACTTCTGCTTCTACGGAAACATTTACTTTGGCGGCATAATCAACCACTTCCCGGATGCCTGCGATATTCTCTGCGATCGGCAATTGCGAGCAGTCATACATCACCGAAGTGAATCCATAGTCTATTGCTTTCTTCACGGTGTCGATCTCGTAATTGTGATCGAGATGCAAACAGACCGGTACTTTGGCCGATTCAGCCACCGCTCTAAATGTCGAAGCAATATGCTGCAGTGGCATGAACTGCAGCATGTCGAGATTGATCGACAGGATTACGCTGGCATTGCGAGATTCTGCCGCATTAACGACAGCAACGGCATCTTCGTAGCCGAACACGTTGAAGCATGCCACGGCGTAGCCTTTTTCCATGGCGGGGGACAGTAGTTCCTTGAGATTAGTCAGCATATTGGTTACTTGAACTTATTGACCATGTCCATAATGCCTGGAATGGTTTTTAGTTGATAAGCATGTTCGGGGTCGAAATTTTGATGTAGTGGACGCTGTGACAGGCCGCCCAGTATAGTAAAGTAATACATCTCGTAGCCAGGCGCCGCGACACAAGGATGGTAACCCTTGTCAATCTGTATGGTCGAACTGTTCCTGATATGGTAGACCTCACCCATGTCTTCGCCTTCACGGGTCAGAAACTGCGCACCAAAGCCATTCTCCGGATTAAATCTAAAGTTGTAGACCTCGTCATGTCGGGTCTCGTCCGGCAGTGAATCGGTATCGTGTTTGTGGGATGGGAAACCAGACCAGCCTCCAGCACCCACGGTGAATAATTCGCTGACCAACAGTCGACCAACTTTTCCGGCAGGGCTTTTACCTAGTATATGCTTGATCTTTCTGTGTGTTTTGGTGTCATCAGAACCATACTGAACAGGGTCAATATCTGACTCGCGAACAACAAATGGCTCATAAACCTCATCGAATTTAGCGCCGGCAATAAATATTTCAGTATTTTTGCTCACACAGGTCATCGTAGCCGTTGCCCCGACCGGTACATAAACACCTTCTGGTTCGCCGTCCCAGATATGCATCCGCTTGCCGACAGCATCAAAATTGCTGTCTCCTACCTTGACGTCAACACTGCCAGTTGCCGGAGCAATGCAGGTCTCATAACCGTCAACCTGACTGGTGAAAGATTCTCCCTTGTTTAATTTTACGATATTGAAATAACACAAAGGCGTCAGCTCGTCGTTGCAATCGACGATTGCCCTGTTGTGATTGTCGTGATGAGGGATGTGCATAATTAACTCCAGCTGGGGGCGGGAATCATCTCCCGCTCGCTATATAAGGTTTGAATTTGATCGGGTGTCGGCATGGCGCTGGCGCAGCCTCTTCTTGATACCACCAATGCAGCTGCTGCGCTGCCAATCTGGATAGCCAGTTGCCAGTCTGCGTCTTTCGTGTAACTGGCAATTAGATTACCGAGGAATGCGTCACCCGATCCATAGGGTTTTAAGGGTTGTACGGGGAAGATGCCACTGTCCAGGCGTGTCTCACCGGCATATAGTGTCGAGCCTGCCGAGCCTTTTTTCAGTAATACAAACTGTCCGCTTTCCCTGCATCGGGTTATGA
Source organism: Gammaproteobacteria bacterium (assembly GCA_029882955.1). Taxonomy (GTDB): domain Bacteria; phylum Pseudomonadota; class Gammaproteobacteria. The sequence goes on along the minus strand of JAOUJX010000039.1, from coordinate 11,772 downwards.
GCTGATCGAGGTCTTCGGCGAGGACAGCAAACTCTTCTTCGTTTCCTACTAACACCTGACACAGCTCTGCGGCTTCCAGGTAAACCCGCCTCGTGGTTTCCAGGTCTGGCCAGTTCCAGGCGCGATAGTCGAGATCAAACCACGCTGGACAGTTTTGTTCTGCGGCCAAATCCAGTAATTCCAGTGTATTTGCTCTCGATTGTTCGTCGATCAGGCTGGTACCGGTGATCACCAGATGACTGGCTTGGCTGATAGCCTGTCGTGATTCATCGCTAAGCGTGAACCCGAGGTCGGCCGGATTGTTACGATAAATAACCACTTCACAATCGTCCGCTCGCACTTCGGCCAGGGCCAGACTGGTGCGTTCGTTTCCTGATGTCGTGGTGATCAAGCTAGTGTCTACGCCGTATTCTTGCAGGCGATTTCGTACGAAATCTCCAACCGCGTCCTCTGACAGCCCGGAAAGCAGTCCGACGCGGGCACCAGCTTTCGCCATGGCGACGGCGATATTACCGGCAGAGCCGCCAACATCAGTGCTGAACGACTCAGCATCTCTGGTTTTACGACCGTCCGGCATGGGATACAGATCCATACCGGCGCGGCCCAATATCAGAGCCTGATAGTGACGAGACCGATCCTGCTGTAATTCCATTTGATTAGACATCTACCCACTGTCCTGATAATGCGGAACGATCAATCGCATCCATGACTTTTTCGATCTTGATACCATCCCCAAAATTAGGCCAGGCGGGTTTACCCTCGGCGATAGCGCATAGCAGGTTATGCAATTCACAAACTTTGACATCGATGAAACCCAGCGTATGTCCGGCATTGGGCAGGAATGCGGTATAAGGCTCGTGATACTGTCCAGAAAGTATAGTAGTAAAACCCTGTTGGCGCGGATCGTCAGAGCGTTTGTAAAGCTGAAGTTCATTCAGCCTTTCCTGATCGTGACAAATCATGCCCTGGGAGCCATGAACTTCCCAGCGTAGGCCGCATTTGCGCCCCCAGGCCACGCGGCTGACCCGAAGCGTACCCTTGATGCCGCTGTCAAAATGGACGAGGGCGCTACAGACATCGTCATTATCGACGGCACGCTCCTCGCCGCTTTGCGGATCGATTCGGGTCTTATAAACGGTGTCGTAGTCTCCAACCAGACGGTTAACTTCACTGCCAGTCATGTAGTGAGCCATACTGACAAGATGGCACATAACATCTGCATTGGCGCCGGTTCCTGACGCTTCCCGGTTCATGCGCCAGCTATACGGGCGGTCTGGATCAGCTTCGTTGTCGACATCATAGATCCCATGAAATCCCGTTATCGAGCCGATGACACCTTCTTGAATTAGGTCTCTGGCCGATTGAACTAAAGGATTTTGAGTATAGTTGTAACCTAACATAGTCTGCGCAGAGGAATTGTGCGCGGCCGCCAGCATCTCTTCAGCTTCGGGCACGTTGGTCGCCATTGGCTTTTCACACCAGACATGCTTGCCTGCATTGAGTGCTGCGATTGAGATTTCACGATGCACTGCATTGGGTACGCAAACCGATATCAGTTCGATTTTAGGGTCGTTAATGACATCCATGTAATTCGTTGTTGATCGTGCAAACCCCATTTCGATTTGTTTCGCTTTCGCGATTTCAGGATCGATGTCGCAGACCATTTCCAGGCGAGGGCGTAGGCCATCGCCAAATGCTGTTCCAGCTGCCGCGTAGGCCAGTGAATGGGCTTTGCCCATAAATGCGGTGCCTATGACACCGACGCCGATTTCTTTCATTAATTGTTGTCTCAGTAAAACGGTTTATAGGGGGGGCTTAGACGGTGCCACCCAGCGATCCTTCTAATGTCGCCAGTTCCTGACCGCCGGCCATTAAGTCCTGCAATTCTTCTGGTGTGATTTCACCGCGCTTTGCGGTACCCAGTGTCTTACCGCGGTCGAGTACAGTGAAGCGGTCGCCGACTGCCATTGCATGGCGCACGTTATGAGTGATGAATACGACACCGATGCCCTGTTTGCGCACTCTGTCGACCGTGGCCAGCACGTTAGCTGTCTGGCGTACACCCAGCGCCGACGTCGGTTCGTCCAGAATCAAAATTTTCGCCCCGAAGTGAACGGCCCTCGCTATAGCTACCGTCTGACGTTCGCCGCCCGAGAGCGTGCCAACGGCCTGATCCGGGGAGCGTAGATTGATACCCATTTTCTTCATTTCGGCCATCGTTACTTCGTTAGCATGTTCGTGGTCGAAGAAACTAATGCCTGCGATCTTTTTCGTCGGCTCGTTGCCCATAAAAAAATTACGAGTTACCGACATCAGCGGGATCATTGCGAGGTCTTGATAGACGGTGGCGATGCCTGCAGAAATGGCATCGCGAGGACGTTGGAAATTCATCGGCTTGCCCTCGAAATAAATTTCACCTGCCGAGGGTTTGTGTACACCAGACATGGTCTTAATGAAGGTCGATTTGCCTGCTCCATTGTCCCCCAGCAGACAATGACATTCACCAGGGAGCACATCGAGTGATACACCCGACAGCGCAATCACTGAGCCGAAATGCTTCTCGATGCCCTTCATTTTAATAATCGCTTCGTCAGGAGTCTCGACATTCTTCATTTCAAATAATGGTTCAGACATGTTATTTCTCCCCCGTAATCATGCGGCGGATATAAGTATTCAGGATTACCGCGAGTAGTAGAATCACACCGAGGAAAACTCGAAATAATGAGCTTTCGACGCCCGCAAAAAATAATCCCTGTTGTACTACACCAAAGATAATCGCGCCGAGAGCTGCGCCAATCACCGAACCGTAACCACCCGTAAGCAAAGCGCCGCCGATGACTACCGATATGATCGCCTCGAATTCTTTCAGTAACCCTCGATCGGCTCCGGCCGAGCCAAATTCCATGACCTGTGCGGTGGCAAAAACACAGGCGCAAAATGCGGTGAACATGAACATCAGAATTTTGACGCGGTTTACCGGTACACCCACGTAACGGGCAGCCTGCGCATCACCGCCGGCAGCGAAGATCCAGTTGCCGAATTTTGTTTTTGTCAGCAGCCAGTGTCCAAAAATAACCAGCACCAGTGCCCAGACCATCAGCATTGGAATACCTTCTACCACCGGCTGACCTTTTTTAATGCCACGAGTGTACACCTCGATCCAGCCCTCATCTCCCATCCATTGGAAAACCCCGGTGAGCACTTTGCCACCAAAAAAAGGCGCGAGCCAGTCGCCTTCAGCGACGTCTCTGATGCCGCCAATAATCGTTTTACTGGTGGTGGAGATGGCGGCAAAGATGGTCAGGCCGCGCAGAATAAACAGGAATGCCAGCGTGACGATGAAACTCGGCAGGCCGGTCTTGATCACGAGCCAGCCATTTAAAGCACCGACACCCATGCAAAGAATAAATGTGGTGATGATTGCAAGCCATACGGGCCAGCCAAAAGTCACCGATAGGAGCGCGATCGACATGCCACTAAAACCGATCATAGAGCCGACCGACAGATCGAACTCGCCAGCGATCATGAGCAGGCAGGCACCTACAGCGATAATAATGAATTGCGAGGAAACAATTGACCAGTTCAGTACGCCTGCGGGTGAAAACATACCCGAATCGCGGGCAGTCAGGAAAAAGAAGAGAAAAACCAGAATAGTGCCACAAACTCCGCCCAGCTCGGGGCGAATCAGGGCTTTGTGAAAGCTGGACCGTTCTTTGATACGTTCGTCGCTTTCAGGAAGTGTCTGTTCAGCTTGTGTCATCATGAAGCCTAATTTTAAATTGTGAAGAAAAGAGGGTGGCTACAGTATACCTGGCCACCCTCAGGTCATTGCTTAACGATATTCGCCAGCGTATTTCTCAACCAGGGTAAGGCCGTCTTTGGTGACGAAGCCGGGTCCAGAGTTGATGTTGTTGCCGGGCAATACACCATAACGGTCATAATTGGTCAGAACGACAACGGGCAGATAGGCTTGCAGGAAGGGTTGTTGATCGATACCCCACTGGATGACACCAGACTTGATACCCTTGACGATGTTGTCACCAAGATCAAACGTTCCGAAGTAGATATCACCGGCCATACCATTTTCTTCCAATGCCAGAAGAGTCGGGTCAGCCGATGTAGGCCCAAGCGTCAATATCGCATCGGTTTTTGGATTGGCTGACAAATAAGCCAGAACTCGGTTCTTGATTTCGGCAGGATCCTGCCCACTGTCGAGCATGGAGTTACCTAGCTCGATACCAAGACCATCTGCAAAACCACGGCAGCGTTCTGCTACAACGGTGTTGGATATGACATGGTTGACACAAACGAATGACTTGACCCCATCACCTTTGGCACGTAGCCCGGCAGCGAGGCCAGCGTCATATTCGGGCTGGCCGACAAACATCAGTGCGCCGACTTCGCGGGTCTGCTCTGGTGTGCCGGAATTCATAATGATTACGTTAATGCCTTGATCGACTGCATTTCTGATCGGGCCGCTGAGGACGTCGAAATCAGCCAGGGTGGTGATGATGCCATTTGGCTTTGAAGCCGCAGACTGATCGATAATACGAGCCATATCGGCCAGGTCACCGGTAGGCGGATTACGGTATTCGACACTAACACCCATTTGCTTGCCGGCCAGAGCAATGCCGTTTTTGATGGTATTCCACCAGCTGTCAGAATCGGGTGCGTGACTGACAAGAATGTATCTTTCCCCAGCTGCCGGAGCAATCGTAGAGGTCAGCGCCAGTGGCGCAGCCATTGCTATCGAAAGAGCAGCAGCGGTTAATAGTTTATATTTTTTCATATATCCTCCAACAGGATGGTTAGCCTATAAAACTTACAATAGTGATGAGCAGTCGCTCGGGTTTTTCTTGTAAAGCTGTTGAGTCCGCCCTGACTCAGGTAACTGGGTCGGGGCATTACCGATATCCACGCAGAAAACAATCCGGTGGATCCGAGGTTGCTGTTTCTTGTCTCATTCCATGGTTTGAACTTGTGCAACTCAAGGGTGCGCAATTTGTACCATCATAGAACATAAATTACAACAAAAATAAAAATGGAATAAATATTCCAAAAATAAAAAATATTGCTTATACTTCGAAAATACAAAATCTGAATGATAATTAGGGGCTGTAATGCCAAGTACGATAAGCCAATCACCACCCAGGGTATTCAGCGAACTCAAACCCTGGCTACAGGAGCATTATGTCAATCTGCCCAAGCGCTTACAAAGCGTTGCAGTATTTGCATTGCATAATCCCGATGTAATCGCCCTGAATACCAGCGCTGTCATAAGTGAGAAGGCCGGAGTTACACCATCGACCTTGGTGCGGTTTGCCAAATCAGTCGGGTATCAGGGCTTTACCGATATGCAGTCGGTATTTCAGGAAAGTATGCGCCACATTCCGCAGCCTTATGCTCAACGCCTGAGTCACCTGGATGATGGCGAGCAGCAACCTGAACAAACGGTTTTACACCGTTTTAGCCAGGCGGCCAGCGCTTCTTTAAGCCGGTTGGAGCAGCAGGCTGACGAGACGGCGATACTCCAGGCCAGCGAACAACTGGCCAAAGCGAATACCATTTATATTGCGGGGCAGGGCCGAGCGACCCCAGTAACTACTTATCTCCACTACACACTGGTGAAGATGGGGATACAGGCGGTATTACTCGATGGTATGGCGGCTTCCATGATCGATAAGGCGCGGCTTATTCGTCGGGACGAATTGCTGGTCGCGGTCAGCTTTAGCCCTTATACCGCCAATACACGCGAATTAGTCGACATATGCCTCTCTCAGAAAGTGCCCGTGGTCGCGATAACCGATTCGACTCTAAGTCCAATTGCGCGACCCGATGACTTCCATCTGGAAGTCCTGGAAGAAGAAGTTGGCGGTATAAGGGGTCTTTCCGCAACCATGTGCCTGGCTTTGTGCCTGGCGGTGGAAACCGGTAAATATCGTTCACAAAACGGTGAGCTGTTTGTTCAATAATGATGTGCCGGTTTAAAAGTCAAATTGGAATATTAATTTCGAAATGGTTAGGTAATGAAACAAAAAAGTCTTGATGTGATCTGTATTGGGCGTGCCGGAGTAGATCTCTATGGCGAGCAGGTAGGTGGTCGTTTAGAGGAGATGGGCAGCTTCGCCAAGTACGTTGGTGGTAGTCCTTCGAACACCGCCATTGGCGCTGCGCGGCTGGGTTTGAAGTCTGCGCTGCTAACCCGTGTCGGTGATGAGCATATGGGACGCTTTATCCGCGAGACAATGGTGGCCGAGGGTGTCGATACCAGCCAGGTGATTACAGATCCGCAGCGTCTTACGGCGCTGGTAATCCTCGGTATTCAGGACGAAGAACGGTTCCCGTTGATTTTCTATCGCGAGAATTGTGCAGACATGGCGATCAACGAGGATGATATTGATCCGAAATTTATTGCCCAGGCAGGAGCTGTGCTGGTTTCCGGGACTCATTTGAGTACCGCCACAGTTGCCGCAGCCAGCCACAAGGCAATGAAGCTCGCCCGCGCCAACGGTGCCAAAGTGGCACTGGATATCGATTATCGGCCTAATCTCTGGAATCTGGCGGGACATGGAGAAGGCGAGTCACGTTTTATTGCCGATCAGGGGATTAGCCAGCACTTACAAAAGTACCTGGCCGACTGCGACTTGATTGTCGGTACTGAAGAGGAGTTTCATATTGCCGGAGGCTCCGAGGATACACTGACGGCTCTGGCCAGGGTACGTGAGCTCTCTGACGCGGTTCTGGTCTGTAAACGTGGCGCTATGGGTTGCCGGGTCTTCGAAGCCGCTATCGATGGTTGGGAATCAGGCATTTCAGGACCGGGTTTCAGGGTTGAGGTTTTTAATGTACTGGGCGCCGGAGACGCCTTTATGGCTGGACTTTTACGGGGCTGGTTACGTCATAAAGACTGGCAAACAAGCAGTGCCTATGCCAACGCCTGCGGTGCCTTTGCGGTCTCTCGCCATGGTTGCTCGCCCGCTTATCCGTCGGAAACAGAATTAATGGCGTTTTTCCAAAATGGCAGTGAATACGAGGCATTGCGTTTCGACCCCGATTTGAATCATATTCATCGCTGTACTACCAGGCGCAAAAAATATAGTCGCCTTATCAGTTTTGCTTTTGACCATCGCTACCAGTTCGAGTCCTGGGCTACCGAGCATGGGCGCGACGCTAAAGCCATCGATCAATTTAAAAAACTGGCCTGGCAGGCTGCCAGCGAAGAAGCCGGGGATGAAAATGGATCTGGCGTCCTCATCGATGACCGTTCGGGGAAATCGGCATTGCATACGGCGACATCATCGACAGCCTGGGTAGGGCGTCCGATAGAAGCTTCCGGGAAATTTCCGCTCGAGTTTGAGGCCGAAGGCGAAGTCGTCGAGCACCTGGCCGACTGGCCGCTTAACCAGACCGTTAAAGTGCTGTGCCCGTATCGCCTGGATGACAATGAAGAAATCAGATTACACCACGAGAATATGATCCGGACACTTGATCGCGCCTGCCGTCATACCGGGCATGAATGGTTGCTGGAAATTATCACCGCACGTGACGGTGAAGCGCCACAATTCGGTAGTATTTCCGCGATCATGCGTCACTTCTATGATTTAGGGATAAAACCGGACTGGTGGAAGTTGGAGCCTGGTCTGGACATCGATTACTGGAATGCTGTTGGTAAAGTAATCGATGAAAACGATCCATTCTGCCAGGGTGTCATCGTGCTGGGTTTGAACAGTTCTATCGATGTGATCAGCCAATCATTCGAGGTCGCTGCACAGCAACCGTGGGTGAAGGGGTTCGCCGTCGGACGTACTATTTTTAAGGAATCTGCGCAGCATTGGTTTGCTAACAAAATTGATGATTCGACAGCAGTGACAGAGATGAGAGCCAATTATCGAAGGATTATTGACGCATGGGATAGCGCCAAACAATCAAATTTATAAAAATTAGAGATTACAACTTATGAATACTATCCGCTTATCAACCGCCCAGGCCCTGGTACGGTTTCTCACCAACCAGTTTGTACGTCTCGATGACGGTACCGAGCAGCCTTTGTTCGCCGGTGTCTGGGCGATTTTTGGTCATGGTAACGTTGCCGGTATCGGCGAAGCGTTATACCAGGTGAGGGATCAATTGCCGACTTATCGCGGGCATAACGAACAGAGCATGGCGCACGCGGCGGTTGCTTTCTCCAAGGCGCGTCAACGCCAGCAGGTCATGGTGGCGACTTCTTCCATCGGCCCCGGGGCGACTAACATGGTCACGGCTGCTGCCGTGGCGCATGTCAATCGAATTCCGGTGTTATTAATCCCTGGCGATGTATTTGCCTCCGGGCTACCGGATCCTGTGTTGCAGCAGGTCGAGGACTTTGCCGATGGCTGCACCACGGTCAATGATGCGTTTCGACCAGTGAGTCGATACTTTCATCGAATTACGCGACCCGAGCAATTGATTCAGGCGCTTTCCAGGGCAATGGTGGCATTGACCGATCCGGCTCAATGCGGCCCTGCTACGATCAGTGTTTGTCAGGATGTACAGTCGCTGGCTTTCGATTATCCCGAAGTCATGTTCGAAAAACGCGTGTGGGGGCTTCGTCGTCAGGCACCGGACGCTCATGACCTGGCACAGACTCTGGCAGCGATTAAGGCAGCGCAGAAGCCTGTCATCGTCGCTGGAGGCGGGGTGCGTTATTCCAGGGCTGAGTCTGTCTTGCAGGCTTTTGCCGAGGCCCATCAAATACCCGTCGTCGAAACTCAGGCCGGAAAGTCATCGCTCACAGCAGATCACCCACTAAACTGTGGTGCCGTAGGTGTAACCGGAGTCGATAGTGCCAATAAAGTGGCTGGTGAGGCTGATTTGGTACTCGCAGTAGGCACGCGCCTGCAGGATTTTATATCCGGATCAAACAGTATATTTAAAGGACAGGTGGTACAGCTCAATGTACAGCCTATGGATGCGGTTAAATACCGCGCGTTAGCCTGTGTTGCAGATGCCAGAACAGGACTCGAGTCGTTATCCAGTGGATTGTCCGGTTACCGGGCTACCGTCGAGTGGCTCGCTCTGGCTGAACAGGCAAAGAAAGACTGGGCAGTTCTCAGGCAGGAAGCTGTCGCGGCTGCGGATGATGTCACTATTCCCAGCGATGCGCAGGTGGTTGCTGCCGTCAATCGAAGTATCAGCGATGAGGCGATTGTCGTGGCAGCGGCTGGCAGTCTGCCGGCAGAATTACACAAACACTGGAATAGCGCCTGTGTTGGTGGTTACCACCTTGAATATGGTTATTCATGCATGGGATATGAAATTGCCGGTGGTGTCGGGGTAAAGCTGGCGGAGCCAGATCGGGAGGTGGTCGTCATGGTTGGCGACGGCTCGTACCTGATGATGAATTCGGATATTGCTACTGCGGTAAGCCTGGGATTAAAGATCACCATTGTCGTGCTCGATAACCGCGGATTCAGTTGTATTAATCGGTTACAGATGGCAACTGGCGGTGCCAACTTCAATAATCTGCTAAAAGATACGCGCAATGAAGGCCTGGCTGATATTGATTTTGCCGCTCATGCCCGTTCGATGGGCGCTCATGCGGAGCAGGTCGAAAATATCGGGGGACTTAAGGCAGCAGTAACCGCGGCTTCGGGTCGTGACGGGGTTAGCGTCGTGGTGATTGATACAGACCCAATGCATGCTTCACCGGGTGGGTGCTGGTGGGAAGTCGAAGTGCCTGAAGTTTCGACCCGTAGCGAAGTAGTAGAAAAGCATAAAATGGCCATAGCAGAGCGCCAACAGCAAAGGGGGTATTAAATGAGTCGTTTACTGGTAAAGCCTTGCAACTCCCGACAGGTTCATCAAATCACGCCCCAAACTGCGCAATGGGAATATGTCGGCTTCGAACTTTATGACCTGAAACTCGGTGACACAATCGACTTACAACAGGTAGACAGAGAGCTTTGCCTGGTCGTGCTTAGCGGTACTGCGAGTATTAATGTCGGGGAACAGTCCTGGGAAAATCTTGGTGGACGCAGTTCGGTATTTGAAGACAAGGCGCCCGGAGCTGTTTATGTCCCCGCAGGTGTCGCTGCCACGGTATTAGCCGATACGGCGACAGAGTTGGCGGTATGCAGTGCCCCCGGACGCGGAGACAGTGGACCGGCGCGAGTTATCGAAGAAGCCAAAATGTCCCGCGAAGTCCGTGGTAAAGGGACCAATACACGCCATGTACGCAATATTCTGCCGGAGACTGAACCCGCCGATAATCTACTCGTGGTTGAGGTCATTACACCCTCCGGCCACTGGTCATCCTACCCACCCCATAAGCATGACAGGGATGCACTACCCGAGGAAAGCAAACTCGAAGAAACCTATTATCACCGGCTTAATCCCTCATCCGGATATGTGCATCAACGAGTGTATACCGATGATCGCAGTCTGGACGAAACCTTAAGTGCGGAGGACCGGGATGTGGTCATGGTGCCGGAAGGCTATCACCCCGTGGGTGTGCCTCATGGCTACACCAGCTATTATTTAAACGTTATGGCAGGGCCGATTCGTGAATGGCATTTTCACAATGATCCCGCGCATGAATGGATTGTTAATCAACAGGTATAAATAAAATGCAGTTAAAATTTGGTATGTCCCCGATCTCGTGGACGAATGACGATCTACCACAACTCGGTGGTGATACCTCCCTCGAAACCTGTCTGCGTGAGACGCGTCTTGCGGGTTACTCCGGGAGCGAAATGGGGGGCAAGTTTCCGAAAGACTCCGCCTCGTTAGCTAAGGTGCTGGCTGAACATGACCTACAACTGGTCTCGGGCTGGTTTTCAGGCACCTTACTGGACAATACCGTAGAAAACGAGCTGGAAAGAATTAAACCTCAACTCGAATTATTCGCTTCCCTCTATGCGCCGGTTATCGTTTACGGAGAGACCTGGGAAACCGTACAAAACAGGCAGGATCAACCGTTGATGAATAAACCGGTACTGGCCGAAGCCGATTTTCCCGCCTATGGAGAGCGTTTAACCCGGGTCGCCGAATTCTGCGCAAGCCAGGGTGTGCCGCTGGCTTTTCATCATCACATGGGCACAGGCGTGGAGACAGAATATGAGCTTGACCTGGCGATGGAAAATACCGGCGAAGCGGTTGGCCTGCTGGTCGATACCGGGCATTTGCTATTTGCGGGTGGCGATATTCTCCGGGTGATTGAAAAATACGGCCATCGTATTAATCACTTTCATGCCAAGGATATTCGCGCCGACATTCTCAAAACAGTCGATCGCGGAAAAGATTCATTTCTGGATTGTGTGCTGCGAGGCGTCTTCACGGTCCCCGGTGATGGTATGATCGACTATGGCCCCATTATGAAAGCGCTGGCAGACAAGAAGTTTGAGGGCTGGGTCATTGTTGAAGCCGAGCAAGATCCAGCACTGGCTGATCCCTATGAGTATGCCTGTATTGGATATCAAGCCCTGGAAAAGGCCGCTTCTAATGCCGGTTACACAATCGTTGAATAAGGATTGATCATGATTAAATTAGCGCTATTCGGTGCCGGGCGTATCGGTGCCATTCACGGTAAAAACCTGTTTCAACATAAGGCTGCCCAGGTTGTCTCCTTATACGATCCCATTGTCGAAAATGCCGAACGGCTCTCATCAGAATTAGGCTGTAACCAACAGAGTCCGGGGCAGATATTTTCTAACCCCGATATCGATGCAGTATTAATCTGCTCGGCGACGGATACCCATGCGGATTTGATCGAGCTGGCAGTCGAATCGGGTAAAC
>JAOUJX010000338.1 GCA_029882955.1 Gammaproteobacteria bacterium | reverse complement strand
GGCTCGGAATCAGGCCACTTTTGTTCCTGTTAACGGGACAGCAGTGAGTTTAAATGACAAATTCAAGGATAAAACTTTACTAACTTTTTCTAGGACCACTAATAGGAATGCCTGAACATATTCGCGCTTTATTTGTCGTCCTGTTTCTTTCGACGATTTTATTTGCTTTTGCAAAAAAAACGGCAAGTGGAATTTTTCCACACGCAGAATTTGTGAGGAGGCGCAACCTGTGGTTGGTAATCACAATAGTAGCCTTTCTCACGCATAATTTTTGGATATACATCCTAATCACGGGGCTTCTCATACACTTTGCCAGGGCTCGGGAACCTAACCCTATCGCATTGTTCTTTTTATTGCTTTTTGCGGTTCCTGCAAACGGTGTCGATATCCCCGGCTTAGGACTAGTCAATTATTTAATCAGTCTCGATCATGTGCGCCTGTTATCTCTGCTTATCCTAATGCCTGCATATCTTGCTTTGATTGGTCAGAAACAGACTTTATCATTCGGACGAACTATACCTGACAAATTCTTAATCATATATCTCGCTTTAATACTTTTACTATACTTGCGTGAAACTTCTGTCACAGATACTTTGCGGCAAGGTTTTTATCAGTTCACTGATATTTTTTTACCCTACTATGTTACTAGTCGTTTTTTGAATAACGCACGCATATTTCGTGAAGCTTTACTTTGTTTCGTAATTGCAGCCATGATTCTGTCGATAATCGGGGTATTCGAGGCATTTAAACATTGGCTTCTATATGATGCTTTGATGCAAGTATTAGAGATACCAAACGAATTTACAGCCTATGGAAATAGAGCTGGCTTTCAAAGAGCTGCCGCAACGGTAGGTTCAATCCCGCTAGGCTTTATAATCGCAATTGGTATCGGAATTTCCCCCTATTTACAGCAATTCATTCACTCAAAGTTTTGTTGGTGGACGGGGGTTACCTTACTAGTTTTGGGATTGCTGGCATCATTCGCTCGCGGACCATGGATGGGGGCTTTTTTTATCTTACTTGTCCTTATATTGATAGGACAGAATCCTATGCGTTCTTTTTTAAAATTCTTTGTGATAGGAATTATTACTATACCCCTACTCATCTATTTACCGGGTGCTAATAAACTAGTCGAAATTCTACCTTTTATCGGTAGCGCAGAACAAGAGAATGTCTCTTATCGGGAGAGACTGATAGATAAGGCTCTAATCGTCATTAACCGTCATCCTTTTCTAGGTTCAGTTGATTATCTGGATACCCCGGAAATGGAGTCTATGCGACAGGGTCAAGGCATTATTGATATTGTAAATACCTATATCCAAATTACCCTAAAGAGTGGTTATATTGGCGTAAGCCTGTTTATTGGTTTTTTTATGTCTATTTGCATGGGGATATACCGAAGATTCCGACAATTGCCAGACAAAAACAGTGAGGAATACTTACTCGGAAGGACTTTGCTCGCGACTTTAGCCGGTATTCTTTTAATTATTTTCACAGTTAGCAGCATCGGGATTATTCCGATTGTGTACTGGTCAGTAGCAGGGTTAGGTGCTGCTTATATAAATATGCTGGATCAAGTGCGAGATTATCAAAATGCGGGCGATAAATGTCTGTCTTAAATTTCTTCCACCATCTGTATTCATGCGAATTTGTGAAATTAATAGTTTCGTAGTAAGTGCTCACCTCGACTCAAAGCATCTTGAATAGAATTACTACCAATTCCTGTTGAAAAGTAAACGTCCGGCGAACCCCACCTATTGTGATTTGTCGTTTTGTATTAGATTAACCTGCCAGGGCAACAGGTGGTCGATGTTATCGGGTTGCTTCGGTAGTTCATCCAGTAAATGTTTGATGTAATCAAACGGTATCAGTCCATTAGCTTTTGCTGTCTCAATCAGACTGTAAAGAATCGCACTGGCCTGGGCACCTGTTGCTGTGTTCGAGAACAGCCAGTTTTTTCGGCCAATAACGAAGGGTTTGATTGCTCTCTCAGCTCGGTTGTTGTCGATACCGAGGTGGCCGTCTTCCAGGTATCGTTCCAGCTTGTGCCACTGCCCCAAGCTATATGCCACAGCTTTACCCACCGCTGATTTCGGTGGCACCTGCAGGGCTGATTTATCCAGCCAGGCCTTAAACTGTTGCAGCAATGGCTGCGCCTTTTGTTGCCGGATGGCTTGCCTGTCCTGTGGACTCATGTCCTTGATCTCGGATTCTATCCGATATAGCTTGCGGATATGATTAACCGCCCAGTCGGCTTTGCCGGTCTTGCCTTTGGCCTGTAATCGTTGCGCTTCAATGAACTTCCGTCGCGCATGTGCAAAGCAGCCCACTAAGGTTGCTTCTGTTTGTTCATAGGCCTGATAACCATCGACCTGAAGATAACCTTCGTAGCCTTGCAGGTAATCTTTCGCACATTGCCCACTGCGCGATGCCTGGTAGTCATACAGCACGATGTTCGGCGGTTGATCTGGATGCTCGCTCGGTGAGTCAGTGCCGGTACAGTACACCCACATGTAACATCGGCTTTTGTCTTCGTGGATGACTTTCAATGGTGTCTCGTCAGCATAGATCACAGATTGTTGTAACTGCACTGTCTTCAGATGCTGATAGATGCCGGTGAGTAGCTCACTGCTCCTGATCATCCAGTCTGCCATGGTCTTTCGGCTGAGTTCGATGCCGTATTGCTTAAACAGGCTTTCCTGACGATATAACGGTAACGCGTATTGATATTTGCTGGTGATAATCTGGGCTAACAGTGAGGCAGTGGCAAAGCTTTTGGGGATCGGTATCGGTGGTGGCGGTGCGATCTTGATGGCGACTTCTGTGCCTTGTTGTTCACAGTGGCGGCAACTGTACTTCGGACGGATATGTTCGATGACCTTGATGCTCGCCGGGATAAACTCTAGCTGCTCGCTTTTGTCTTCACCCATCGGGTGGAGATCGTGACCGCAGTCATCGCAGGTTTTCTCGGACTCTGGGATATCGTGAATAACGATGTCTCGTGATAGGTCATCCGGTAGAGGCTTGCGCTTTGGCTTATTGCGGGTGTAGGTCAGTGTTTCATGTTCAGCTTCAGTGTCATCTTCAGCAATGGTCTGCTCGGCTTCATTAAACAGGCCCAGTTGATTGGCACTGGTTTCACTGCTTTGGCCGAACTGCTTTTGTTGGGCTATTCGAAACTGTTCGAGTAGCTGCTGGTATTGTTGTGAGAGTTGGTCGACCTGGGCCTCTTTTTCGGCCAGTTGGTCCTGCAAATCGAGTACAATGTTCTGCAGGGCCTGGGGGTCTGAAGGGAGTGGCTTTGATGCGTTTTGCATCCACGTATTTTACCAGAAAAAGCAATAGATTCAGAGAGTTATATCAATAATTTAACCCGCACAATGCGCGTAACTTAAACTTCGATGCCCGATCACATCATACCCCGATAACAACCACGCCCACTGCTCTTCGTTTAATGTCATCATGGGTTGTGAATGTTGGCGCGGCCATTTGAACTTCTCTTTCTCCAACCGTTTGTACCACAGGCAGAAACCCGTCCGATCCCAGTACAGAACTTTCATTCGATCCCGATTCCGGTTGCAAAATACAAACAGTGCTTCGCTAAACGGCGATAGTGCCATCTCCTGTTCGACAATGACCACCAGGCCATTGATCGATTTGCGAAAATCGACGGCATCTCGGTGCAGATAGATCGCGCCCGCATCGACAAACATCTTCATCGCAAAGTATTCATCAATTGCGCCAACCAGACCGGATCAGTACTGGATGGAATAGACACTCGACTTTCTCGGTGCTGAAGTATGACAGCTTGATCACTCGACACAGGACTAATGGCTTTCGGCTGTACTTGAACAAATGAATGCCTGACCGGAATCAGATTTTGTTGCCTCAATAGTTTACGATGACGATAAAAGGTCTTTGCCAGTAAGCCCTGTTGCTGACAAAATTCCAGTCCGCTTAAGCCGCTTTGCGCTTGTTGTTCAATTAGCTTTCGCCATTCGCTTTTGCTTCGATAGGTTCTTTTCGACAATGCTGTTTCCTCAAAAAGGAAATCAGTTTATTGCTATGGCTGGTTATTAACAGGTGGGGTTCGCCGGACGTTTACTATGGAGGTGCGAAATGGCACGTAAGAAAACACAGGCATATACAGAAGAATTCCGTCGAGAGGCGGTGAAACGATCTGAAAAAGAAGGTATGACCACCGCCCAGGTGGCGAGGGATTTAGGGGTTAGCGCTCAGCAAATCTATAATTGGCGTCGTCAATTTAATCGTTTATCAGATAAACAGTTTAACGTCGTTGGTGGCGTTGATTACTCGAAGCAGGAAAGCGAAGAACTACGTCGGTTACGTCGAGAGAATAAACGTCTGCAAGAGGAGATGGCCTTCTTAAAAAAGGCTGCTGCGTACTTC
>JAOUJX010000038.1 GCA_029882955.1 Gammaproteobacteria bacterium | reverse complement strand
GAACCGGGTAAGCCAAATGGCGGTGCGGTGTTCCATGACACGGCGGTTTGGGTCAGGGCTGTAGATTAAGCGACAGTTAGGGTAATTTAAAAAAGCCGGGATCACTTGACCCCGGCTTTGAGTTGTTTCAGGAATCTTCAGTAATAGGAATTAATGATAGTTCCACACGACGGTTTTGCGCGCGACCAGCTTCAGTAGCATTGTCAGCAATCGGATGTTTTTCACCCAGACCGATTGATTCGATGCGTGCTTCTACAACCTGCTTAGATGCCAGGTAGCCGGCAACCGAGTTGGCTCGACGTTCTGACAGGGCCTGGTTGTAGCTATCCGAACCTTTGCTGTCGGTGTGTCCGGCCACTACGATTATTGTCTTGTTAAATTCATTCAGTACCAGTACGACCGAATCAAGCACTTCGTGGAAACTTCCGTTCAAATTTGCGCCACCGGTCTGGAAAGTAATATTTCCGGGCATTATCAAATTAATATTGTCGCCGTCGCGCTCTACGCTAACACCGGTACTACGTAATTGCTTGCGCAGCTTGGCTTCCTGAGTATCCATATAGTAGCCAACACCACCACCGGCAATTGCGCCGATACCGGCACCCTTTAACATGGCTTCTTTGCGTTCTTTACTGCTCTTCTTGCGGTTAGTGAGATAGGCTAAAGCGACACCAACGCCCGCGCCGATACCGGCACCTTTAGCTGTATTGGATGTCTTCTTTTCTCCGGTATACGCGTCGAAGGTTTCGCAGCCGGATACCAGTATAAAACTGGCTGTTATCATTGCGATCATTAATCTCTTCATGGTCTCTCTCTGTTCCATTGTTAAATTTTGGGATGGTCATTATATCGACAGGCTATTACACCAGGTCTTTTACCAGCGGTAGAGTTTAAAATAAAAAGAAGCCTGAATCATCAGACCTCCTTCACATTGTATACTATTCCTGGGCAATTTCTCTGGCTACTCGTTCATCAGACCTGATGGCGCCATCCATATAGGACCAGACTGTCATCAAGTTGATCAACTGGTGGATTAAAATCGTTGATCTTATTATCACCTGTAGATAGTACGGGAGGTTCCAAAAAGATCGAAATTTCAATCGAAGTGGTGCCGATTATCATAAATTAGTTTTCGTTTACTGGTAAGTATTAGCGGCTATATTCGGTATTATTATCATAGTCAGGTGATTTGCGTGTTTTTCCTGATACGCAATCTATAATAACTAATAGACTATTGGACGTAGTTGGGTACCACGCATTGTCTATCAAAAATAATATTATTAATAACGCTAACATTCCGTATCAGGAGCTGCTTGATGAGGTGGCCCGACTTCAAGCCAAACTGGCTCAGACTGAAGCCGAATTAAACAGCTGGAACAGGCAGTTACGGGCTTTTTCTCATGGACTTCACTTCGGCTTCTGGGAATGGGACGTAGTGGCGGATCGCCCGATTCGATTTTCTTCCGAGCTGGGCAATATATTCGGCCTTAGCGGTGAAGAGATTTATTGTCGTTGTCAGTGTATTAGTGACTATTACGAACTGATCTATCCGGGTGATCTGGCCCATTATAAAAGAGAGTCCAGGCTTGTACTTGAGCACGCTGATAAATACAGGGACGGTCATATATATGACTACCGGATTGTATTACCGAATGGTGCTTTACGCTTTGTTCGTGAACTTCAATTTGTAGATGTTGACGCGGAGGGCAGGGCGGTTAAATCCTTCGGGGCGATACAGGACATCACCGAATTTCGAGAAACCTCGGATGCACTCGAACTAAGCGAGAAACGCTATACCTTTTTACTGGATCAGTTAAACCTGGGTATTCAGGAGGCGGATTATAGTTATATTAAAAAAGTCGTCGATAAACTAAAGTTTAAAGGTGTCGATAATATCCGGGAGTACCTGCAGAACCATCCGCTGATTTTACGTGAAATGGTTTCGGGTACTACTATTACAAATGTGAACCAGGCGCTGGTTGATATCCACGAAGCTGATTCCAAAGAAGCTTTTATCACTGAAGAAAATAATCTGAACAGCTGGTGGGACGCCGAGTGGGTTGAGTTTTATGCCAGTGAAATCGACGCTCTATCCAGAAATCAGCGACATATTGAAATAGATCGAATAGATACCAAAATTGACGGTAGTCTCTTTATGACACGGTCGATCACAACCATCGTCAAAGGGCACGAAGACGACTGGAAACGCGTTATTATCATCATCGAGGACATTACCGAGCGAAAGAGAAGCGAGACCGAGTTATTTGAGGCTAAGACGCTGGCAGAAAAATCCAGCCAGGCGAAATCTGAATTTCTTTCCAGTATGAGCCACGAATTACGCACACCACTGAATGCCATCCTCGGATTTTCTCAGTTATTTCAGTATGACGGTGACCTGAGCGCTAAGCATAAATCGAACGCCCTCGAAATCAATCGAGCCGGTATGCATTTATTAGCCTTAATCAATGAAATTCTTGATATATCGCGTATCGAAGCCGGGGAAGCCGAAATTTCGATAGAGCCGGTTTCTTTGTCGAATGTCATCGGTGATTGTTTGTCCTGGGTAGAGAAATTGGCCGCGAGCCGTGAAGTTGAGCTGAATATCGATCTATCGATGCTTGGTGATATCCTGGTTCAGGCTGATTTAGTTCGGCTGAAACAGGTGTTTTTGAACCTGCTTACCAATGCTGTGAAATATAACAGGAAAGGCGGTACTGTCTATTTAACCGTTGACGATCGAAGTGATGAAATAATCCGCGTAGGTGTGTGTGATACCGGTTTGGGAATCGATGAAAGTAAATGGGACGACCTGTTTCAGCCTTTTAAGCGACTCGGTGCTGAATTTGGCAATACCGAAGGTACCGGCATAGGGCTGGTAATCACCCGACAACTCGTCGAGTTAATGGACGGTAAGCTGGAAGTTGAAAGTAGCCATAATATCGGTAGCGTATTCTGGGTTGAATTAAGTCTCGCCGAACTATCCGACAACAAACGCCCTGACCCCGATTCCACCAGCGACGAGACCGACGAACAGACTCCCGCATTGAGCATGGACGATCCTTATATCCTGATCGCGGAAGACAATCCGGTAAACCGTGCGCTTTTAGAGTCTCAAATGGAAGTGCTTGGATTTGAAGTTGACTATGCCGTCAATGGTCTGGAGGCACTGGAGAAATGGAAATCCGGTAAGTATTATCTCCTGTTGACAGATATACAAATGCCGGTGATGGACGGCTACGAATTAATTCGGGAGATTCGCTCACTCGATGTTACCGGGACGTATGCAGCGTCCTTTGTGGCGATAACAGCAAATGCAATGGCCAGCGATATCGAACGTTGTATTGAGGCTGGCGCGGACGAGGTTTTATCGAAACCAGTTGAACTCGAAGTATTGCGTGACATGCTCGATAGAAGGGTGCCACGTGAGGTAAACAAAACTGGAAATGAGTTAACAGAAAAAATAGAGTCCCCTGGAAGCGGGGCGATACTTGATCTGTCAGTATTGCAACAGGCCATAGGCGACAAGCCAGATATCCGGACACAATTACTGGCTTCTTTTCAGCAGTCATTGCCCGAGGCCAGCAACGAAATTGAAGATGCCTTCGCCTGGCACAACCATATAAAACTGGCCGATGCTGCCCATAAATTGAAGTCCTCATCGA
Organism: Gammaproteobacteria bacterium; assembly: GCA_029882955.1. GTDB lineage: Bacteria > Pseudomonadota > Gammaproteobacteria. The sequence goes on along the minus strand of JAOUJX010000038.1, from coordinate 13,409 downwards.
GGAGCATGGGCGCCTGCGAACTAGGTGAGATTTGCCAGACACTTGAGCTTGCCGGGCGCAACAAGGACTGGACATCGATCGAAGCAAATATGCCAGTGTTCCTCGCGCATATTGGGCAAATAGAAACTGCCATCGATCATACAATTAACCCTGGATTAGGATCGCAAAGCATCGTCCCTCTCGATCAAGGCCATAACGAAACTCAACTAGCTCAAATAGACGCTACAGTATTAGTGGTTGATGATGATTACATTATGCACCGGGTGACGACTACTATTTTGAACGACCTTGGAATAGATAACGTCATTAGCGCATTATCAGGTCCTGAGGCGCTTGAAACTTTGAAACAGCAACCTACTGAGATTGACCTTATTCTCTGTGATTTGAATATGCCGGATATGGACGGCATCGAATTTATTCGACACCTTTCCGAAATGCATTTTAAAAATTCACTGGCGCTGGTAAGCGGTGAAGAAATGCGTATGCTAAAAACGGTCGAGACACTCGCCATCGAGCTTGATTTACAGGTGGTTGGAGTCATTGAAAAACCGATTTCACTGTTGAGGCTGCGCGAAATATTAGAATCCCTCGACAGGGTGTCATCGGAAGGTACTTTAATTCAGCGTGCTCAATGTAGCGTTGATGAACTGGTAGCAGCAATTGATCGCGATGAATTCGATATTTTTTTTCAGCCTAAGGTCAATATGCTTTCTCGACAGGTAGTCGGTGCCGAAGCTTTGATACGCTGGCAGCATCCCTTAAAAGGCCTGATACGCCCCGATAATTTCATCAGTTTGGCCGAAGATAACCAGCTTATTGGTGTGTTGACACGGATCGTCTGCAAAAAAGCCATCGCTTTTGCGAAACATTTACAAAGTCATCATTTTAATCTCGATATTGCTATCAATATATCGGTGGACTCCCTCAATGATCTCCAATGGCCGGACCAGATGGCCGAATTAGTCCGGGAGGCTGGCTTACGGTCTTCCTCTATTACTCTGGAAATTACCGAGAGTCGATTAATGGAGCATATGTCAGTCGCGTTGGATATATTAAGCCGACTCAGCCTTAAGCGCTTTAACCTGTCTATCGATGATTTTGGTACAGGTTATTCATCGATGGAACAATTACAGCGAATCCCCTTTACCGAACTCAAAATCGATCGAGCTTTCGTCAATGGTGCTGCTAGTGATAGTTCAGCGAGGGCTATTCTGGAATCCAGTGTATTGCTAGCGAAAAAGCTCAATATGAAAACAGTCGCCGAAGGCGTGGAAAGTCTGGAGGACTGGGAACTGATGAAGTCGATGGGTATCGATCAGGTACAGGGTTATTATATTTCCAGGCCTCTGTCTTCTGAAGGTTTTTTCAGCTGGCTGAGAAAATGGCATTATCAGCATCATTAGTGCTGTCGATACGCTTGAAAAATTAATACCAAATCCCATTTAAGTAATACGGTGACCAGGTCTCTAAGAGAGTGGATAACCGAACCCCGGAGAATCCGGATTACTTTAATTTAAATTGCTTCTAATGGAGAATTTGTTATGAATACCATCGATTTAACCCCTTTATATCGTAGCAGCATTGGCTTCGACCGATTTGGTTCTATGCTCGACACGGCCTTGCGCAGTGACAAATCCGCGGCCGGTTACCCGCCTTACGATATTGAATCCCTCGGCGAGAATGAATACGCCATAACGCTGGCCGTCGCTGGTTTTGGCGACAGTGAAATTGATATCCAGGTAGAAAAAGGTGTGCTCAGTGTCCGCGGTAAGAAAGTGGAACCCGAGAATGCACGAAGCTATCTGTATCAGGGTATCGCCAACCGTTCCTTTGAACGTAAATTTAACCTCGCCGACTTTATCGAAGTCACCGGTGCCGATCTGAATAATGGTTTGTTAACCATTAATCTGATGAAGGAAATTCCAGAAGCGATGAAACCCAAAAAAATCGCTATCGGTAAATCCGGTAAGACACTGGAGCACAAGGCGAAGGATAAAGCGGCTTAATATTATTTTAAAAATAGCAGCACAGGGAAGTGCTGTTTTGTTATTGACACAAGGGTCGATAAAAATAAATTATTCATACAAATAAATTTTTTCTATAGTATTTAATCTTGAAATTCTAAATCGATACACTAATTACGCTAATAACTATCGTTTCAAACACTTTGTTTAGGGAATTTCCCCTGCAACATAGGAGAAAAACAATGTATTTAGCGATTGGCATTCGGTTAATCCTCGCTCGGCCTCCACCTGCCTAAAAGTTCGTAAATATTAAAAATCGGGTAGAACAATTCTGCCGTCATGTTTTTAGCTTAATCTCTCTGGTGGAGGAAAAATATGTTAGAGGTATCGCAACTAACGCGTTGCTATGGCCAGTTTAAGGCTGTCGATGATGTTAGCTTTTCGATAGACAAGGGCGAAATTATCGGCCTGCTCGGCCACAATGGCGCGGGCAAAACCACAATCATGAAAATGCTCAGCGGTTTTCTTGAACCTGATCATGGATCGATAAATGTCGATGGACTCGATCTTATAGCCGACCCAAAATCAGTCCAGAGACTGTTGGGTTATTTGCCTGAAAATCTGCCAGTTTATCCTGAATTGACGGTGATCGATTACCTCGATTATGCCGCCGATTTAAAAGGCATTAGCCTCAATGAAAAGGCCGCTGAGGTACAACGGGCAATCACCGCAACTGATTTAACCAGTAAACTCACTTCAGCTGTAGCGACGCTATCGCGTGGTTTTAAACAGCGTGTTGGCGTAGCGCAGGCCATACTCGGGCAACCTAAGTTTTTGATTCTCGACGAACCCACCAATGGTCTGGACCCGGAGCAAACCGAGCACATGCGCCAGCTGATTCGCGAACTGGCGCAACAGGCCACGGTCATTCTCTCCACACATATCATGCAGGAAGTCGATGCCCTGTGCTCACGGGTATTGATTTTGCGTACAGGCCAATTGGCAATAGATGCCAGACTAGATGACCTGCAACGTACCAACCACCTGCTTGTCGATAGCAGTATGTCCGCAGAAAACCTGAAATCACTGACGAAGCTTGAAGGTATTGGCAATATTGACTATCTGGGCTTTGAGAGCAGTACTAATATCCATCGCTATCGAGTCACACTCGATTCGTCGGCAGGAAATGGTATCGGCGCAAAACTCGCACGCAGTATAGTTGAGCAGGGGTATGAACTGATGCGATTGCAACCCGAGCAGAGCGACCTGGAAACACTGTTCAGGGAGGTTAACCAGCAATCAGATCAAGCGACGGAGGTCAGCCATGCAGCCTGATACTTCAAATACGATGTTACGCATCGCCAAAAAGGAAATAACCCTGTTTTTCGCTTCGCCGATAGCCTATTTATTCCTGGGTAGCTTTGCCACGATTACGCTGTTTGTGTTCTTCTGGGGCGAGGCTTTCTTCTCTCGTAATATTGCCGATGTGCGACCACTATTCGAGTGGATGCCGATTTTACTGATTTTTCTCAGCGCAACCCTGACGATGCGCCTGTGGAGTGAAGAACGCCGTAGCGGCACGCTTGAACATGTGCTCACTCAGTCCATACCACTATGGCATTTTGTGACAGGTAAATTTACCGGTTGCCTGGTGTTACTGACAATCGCACTGATTGTTACTTTGCCATTGCCGATTACTGTAGCGTTAATTGGTGATCTGGACTGGGGGCCTGTACTGGCCGGTTATCTGGCAACGCTGTTAATGGGCGCGGCATATTTGAGTATTGGTTTATTTGTCTCCTCGCGCAGCGATAATCAAATAGTCAGCCTGATTTCAGCCAGCGCATTGTGCGGGTTTTTCTACCTGCTGGGTACGCCACTGGTGACCGATTTTTTTGGCAATCAGGCGGGCGAATGGTTGCGCCTGCTCGGCACCGGTTCGCGCTTCGATTCAATCACCCGTGGCGTAATCGATTTTCGCGATCTGTATTATTATCTCAGTATAGTTGCGGTATTTCTGCTGCTAAATACGTTAATGCTGGAGCAGGAGCGCTGGTCGAAAAAAAGCAGGCAACCAGGGCATAGTCACTGGCGAACCCTCACCACACTGTTGATAGTGAATGTACTGGGCGCGAATTTATGGCTGGGACAACTAAACCTGTTACGCGCGGATGTTACCGAAGGTGGACAATATTCCATTTCTGATGCAACCCACGGGTATCTCGCACAACTGCAGGAACCGTTACTTCTACGCGGCTATTTCAGTGGCAAAACGCATCCATTACTGGCGCCACTCGCACCGCAGCTGCGGGATTTGATACGGGAGTACGAAATTGCCGGAAATGGTAAGGTTCGAGTCGAATTTGTCGACCCGCTAACCTCACCAGAAAAGGAAGAGGAGGCCAATCAAAAATATGGCATCCAGCCAGTACCTTTCCAGGTCGCCGACCGTTATCAGTCGTCTATTGTCAGTTCATATTTCAATGTGTTAGTGCAATATGGCGACGAACATCAGGTGTTGGGATTTCGCGATTTAATCGAAATTTTCTCCGACACAGGTGGTGATATTGATGTGCAATTGCGTAACCCGGAGCATGACCTGACGCGCTCGATCAAAAAGGTGCTACACAGTTACCAGGCCGGCGGCAACCTGTTCGACACGGTTAAAGGTGATTTGAAGTTTAACGCTTATTTATCGCCCGATGACCGATTACCCAGACAGCTTGTCGAGTTCAGGCAGGTAATGGGCACGGTGCTGGCACAAGCACAACAACAATCTTCGGGTCGTTTTAGCGTTGAGGTTTCCGATCCGGAAGCAAATGGCGGTGAACTAGCCGGGGAAATCGCTGAAAACCTTGGCTTCCGACCCATGTCTACCAGCCTGTTCAGTAACCAGCGTTTTTATTATTACATGACGCTGAGCAATGGTGATCAGGTGGTCCAGATCCCGCTCGACGACATGACCGAATCGAGGTTTAAGGACAATCTGGAGACTGGCATTAAGCGCTTTGCCAGCGGCTTTACCCGCACGCTAGCGTTGGTTACGCCTGAGGCTAGCCCTGGATTTCCTCCCGCCGCCAGATTTTCGAAACTCGAATCTTTTTTGGGCGCGGAGTTAAATGTCCAGCGTGAAGACTTAAGCGATGGAATTGTATCCTCTAATGCAGACTTACTACTTTTGTTGGCTCCAAAAGCACTGGACGATAAGCAGCTGTTTGCTGTCGATCAATTCCTCATGCAGGGCGGCACGGTCATAGTTGCGACCTCGCCTTATAGCGCCAGTCTTGGCAATCAAGGTTTAAGTCTTGCGAAGTATCAAAGCGGCTTAAATGGCTGGCTGCAGCATCATGGCCTGTCCATCGAAGAAAAGCTGGTGCTCGATCCGCAAAATGCCGCCTTTCCGGTACCGGTAACGCGTAATGTTGGCGGATTCCAGTTACAGGAAATTAAGATGCTGGATTATCCGTATTTTATTGATGCTCGCGGCGATGGCCTCAATCAGTCGAATCTGATCACCTCTGAATTGCCGCAGGCCACGCTGACCTGGGCATCGCCGATTTCGCTCGATGCCGACAGGAACAAGGGTCGTCAGCTTACCGAATTGATCCGCAGCTCCAATCAGGCCTGGATATCGAGTTCGCTGAATATCATGCCTACTGTGACTCGCAGTGGCGTCAGTGGATTCACTCCCGGTGATGAGCGCGGCAGTTATCTGCTTGGTTTGGTCAGTGCTGGTCGCTTCGATTCGTTTTTCGCAGGCAAGGAGTCACCATTGCTGGCGGAAATTGAAAGTGACGCTGATGCTAAAGCTGACGAATTGAATGAAAGTGAATCCGAGCAAAACCCGGCTATTAGCGCTGTGATTGAAAAATCATCGAATGCAGCGCGTATTATCCTGTTTAGCTCGAACGATTTTCTCAACGATCAAATCATTCAGCTGGCGGGAGCTGCGAGTCGAAGCGAGTATTTAAATACGCTGCAAATGACTGCGAATGCCGTCGACTGGTCGCTGGAAGATGCTGGCCTGCTCAGTATTCGTTCGCGTGGTCAGTTCAACCGAACCTTACCACCGATGACTCACGATCATCAGCTGTTCTGGGAATATCTCAATTATGGCCTGGCGATACTGGCGTTAATTTTAATCGCGATGCTGGAACGCTATTACCGGCGAGCAAAACAGCGTCGTTATCTCGAACTCTACTCAAGCTAAGGAGGAAACCATGAAGATAAATAAACAATGGTTGAAGGGTCTCCTGATCCTGCAAATTGCACTCGCCGCTATTCTGTTCTGGCGTAATCAGGATAATGGACTACCAGTTGAGCAGTTATTATTACCCGAATACTCAGCCGACAAAATCGATAAGCTGGTGGTCAGTAGTCAGGATGCCTCGGTGACCATCGAAAAGCAGGGTGAGGACTGGCTGTTACCCCAACTGCAAAACCTGCCAGCCAACAAGGGGCAAGTTAGCTCGGCTTTGCAAAAGCTGGCGAAGTTAAAACTCGACTGGCCGGTGACCACCAGTAGCAACAGTCACCAACGCTTCGAGCTGGGCGAGGACAATTTCCAGCGACGTATTCTACTGCAACAGGGCGATAATAATGTAGGCGAGTTGTTGCTTGGAACCTCGCCGGGTTTTCGCAAAGTTCATCTACGCATAGCCGACGACAACAACGTCTACGCTCTGGAGCTCAACAGTTACGATTTCCCTGACAAGACCGATCAATGGCTGAATAAATCGTTGTTGCAGGTAAAAAAACCAAAGTCGATTAAGGCGCCGGGGTTTACGTTGCTCAATAACGAAGAGAGCTGGGAATTACAGCAGTCCGATGGCAGTACACTCAAGGCAGAGTCACTGGACAACGAAAAGGTTAAACGCCTGACGCAAACCCTGGCATCATTGACGGTCACAGGAGTCGCCGGATTAGGTATAGACCTGAACGCCGAAGCGGCGATTGAGATCGAAGTCACCGACGATACCGCCCACCGTTTCCAGTTTCTCAGCAAAGAAGACAGGTACTTTGTTAAACGGGACGACAGGGACACGGTGTTTACCTTGAATAAATCTGTTTATGAGCAGATAGCCAATATGAAGTCCGAGGATTTTTTACTGCTAGCAGAAGAACCGGTAGTCAATGCCGAAAGCAGCTAAAAACGCAGCTTTAAAATATTTAGCCGGACCTTATATAAGCAATAGACCGAGGGCAAAGTCATAGACACTGCCCTCGGCATTTTGTAATTCTGTTTTAACTGTATTAGGGGAATTGGAATGAGATCAATAAACCTGAATCGCTGTTATAACCTGATATTCCTGTTCATTTTATCGCTTTTGGTCATTCCGAATTCACACGCGGGGTTACCGGGTATTACTGCCGACGGCAAACCGTTTCCAACCTTGTCACCAATGTTGAAAAAGGTTAATCCAGCGGTTGTCAATATATCTACCTTTTCCACCCGGCAAAGCAGCACTAATCCATTGTTGAACGATCCCTTCTTCAGGCATTTTTTTGATATTCCCGATCTTGAACAACTTCCCGAAAAAAGGCAGCAAAGTGCAGGTTCGGGCGTTATAGTCAAGGCTGATGACGGGATTGTAATGACCAATTATCATGTCATTAAGGGCGCTGATGAGGTGCAGGTGGCATTAATCGATGGCAGGAGTTACCAGGCAAAAATTTTAGGATCCGACCCCGACCTGGATATCGCGATTCTGAAAATCAAAGCGAAAAATCTGACCCAGGTAATAATGGCCGATTCGAGTGAATTGGAGGTGGGCGATTATGTGGTGGCTATCGGTAATCCGTTCGGACTCGGTCAAACCGTGACCACTGGTATTGTCAGTGCTCTCGGACGAAGTGGCTTAGGTATTGAAGGCTACGAAAATTTCATTCAAACAGATGCATCGATTAATCCCGGAAACTCTGGTGGTGCTCTGGTGAATCTCGGTGGCGAGCTAGTCGGTATAAATACCGCGATTATCTCACCGGCCGGCGGCAATGTCGGTATCGGTTTTGCCATACCCTCCAATATGGCAAAAGCCAGCATGATGCAAATTATTGAACATGGTGAGGTGAAACGTGGCCTGATAGGTGTAGGTATTCAGGATATTACTCCCGACTTGCGACAGGCCTTCGACCTCGAAACCGGACAACATGGGGTCCTTATCACCAGGGTTAATGAAAACTCACCGGCGCAGAAGGCAGGCCTTAAAGCGGGCGACGTGATTCTTGAGGTTGATGGCCGGGTAACCAGGTCAAGCGGACAGCTACGCAGCCAGATCGGCATTAAAGTTATCGGTGACAGGGTCCTGCTCACGATATTAAGAGATAAGCAAACAAAGCAGGTTTCCGTCAAGATAGGAGAGCCTGATACCGTGGCTACAGTCGATGATAAACTGCACGAATTACTTGAAGGTGTCGAATTTCAAGATAATCTCGATGGTCATGGCGTCCTGGTCGCCAGGGTTATCGCCAATTCGGTGGCTGCCTATAGTGGTCTAAGGCAGGGCGATATCATCGTAGCAGCCAATAAACGCCCGGTGAGTAACTTAAGCGATTTGCAGCAGGCGTTATCCTTGAGCAAATCATCGGTGTTATTGCAGGTGAACCGAAATGACGGTTCACTGTTTATCGTGATTCGCTAGTACGTGCAATTCCATCTGGGGATAATAATCCGATGTAATCGTAAGTTCCTCCTATTGAATGTCACACGAAATGGTCAATTTGCAAAGTAGATATTTTGGGGATAGCGACTAATAGGTGGTATTGGTCAACTGAGGTCGTTTGTTTGCATTATAAATACTGATATAACGCGATATCCACAAAGGTTAAATAATCATTCATTTTGTTAATAAAGCTGAAAAATAATAAGTTATGCTTCATCGTAGTAGTAACAATTGCTGGAGAATCACGAGAATTTTTTAATCATGGACACTGGTTCAAGGCAACTAAGGCTCCTTGATGTTATTTGTTATGAACGGGTATCCTTGGACTAGATCAATAATGAAGGCATTATTAAAAAGATGAAGGCTAAATTATTTAGAGTTAGCGTTACTTTAATTGCTTTGATTTTATCAAGCTGCTCAATCGTAAAGGAAAAGTACGCTGCCATAGCTAATTTCGAATATCAGAGAAAGATTGAAAGGCACCCGTATGATGATGGGGCGGCAACAAAGGCAACATTTGACAATCCTTTCGCGATTACAATCGATACAAAAAATGACTTATATGTGACTGAATCTCAGAGAGGGGTTATTAGGAAAATTTCAAAAGATGGTAGTGTGATTACATTAGCACAGACGATTAGAAGCACGGCAGCTTATGACAAAGTAGGTGCAGACGCCTGTTTTTACCGTCCAACTGGAATTGTGGCCACTCCTGATGGCAGTCTCTATATCACGCATTCAGCCTGGTCTATTATATGTAAAATCTCAGCTGACGGTACGGTGACCCTGTTTAGTGGGCAAGTAGAAACCCGAGGACATCAGGATGGTGACGCTTCCATAGCCACTTTATATAACCCTTTAGGTATCAGTGTAGATAAAGAAGGAGACATCTATATCGTTGATAATAAAGCACGCACTATTCGGAAAATATCGAAAGATGGGAATGTTTTAACTATAGCTGGGATAAGTGGTGAATCTAGTCACCAAGATGGGCCCGTGGCTATAGCTAGTTTTAGTAGACCTCATGATACCGCTGTTGATTCTATCGGAAATATTTATGTTACCGATTTCTGGGATCATACTATTAGAAAAATAGGTCTTGATAGTACAGTGACAACACTAGCAGGCTCCCCCGACGTGGAGGGCTATGTAGATGGCGTAGGGAGTGATTCTCTTTTTAACGTACCACTGGGTATAACTATTGATCGTATGGATAACATATATGTGGCCGATAGATATAATCACGTAATTAGAAAAATCACACCCCGAGGTAAAGTAACTACGTATGCTGGAGCAGGGGGTATTTCTGGATATAAAAATGGTATCTATTCTGATGCAAAGTTTAATTTGCCCTCCGATCTTGCTATGGACTCTTTTGGCAATCTATTTGTAGTTGATAGTGGAAATAAGGTCATTAGAAAAATTACTCCAGAAGGCGTGGTAAGCACCTATTCTGGCGTATCGAAGCAACCATTGGATGAATAATTTGTGATTCTTTTCGAGAGACAGATTCTGACGTGGTCAACCATTTTCAGAATATGGGGTCACTCATAGTTCGAAAGTACGCATTCAGATGATTGGCTTGTAGGTCGCAGTTCGGCCATTTACGGACAGGTTCGAATCTCGGCTTGCGTGCATACGCAGTTATGATAATCTCAAAAGCTGTGTGAACTGGATAAGGGGGGTGTATGTCGGACAAGGTATCGAATGAGCAGCTTCGCAACACATGGGAAGCTGCAGCGCCAGGCTGGGCGAAGTGGGAAAAGACTTTTTCGGCCCACCTTGATGGCGTTACTGAGTTGCTATTAGATATGGCTGAGGTGAGGGTTGGGTCTAGAGTGTTGGATGTGGCCTCGGGGGCAGGCGATCAAACCCTTCAGGCAGCAAAGCGCGCAGGCCCGCAAGGTCATGTCGTAGCTTCTGATATTTCCGCCACCATGCTGAGCCATGTTCGCAAAAGCGCCGAGCGGGAAGGGCTTAGCAACATCGAAACTCTGGAAAGCTCGGCAGATGATTATAATTTATCTCTGACGAAGTTTGACTCCGCAATCTGCCGGTTCGGGCTGATGCTGTTTCCTTCGCCCGCCAAGGCTATTCAATCCATCCGGGGAGTGTTGAATCCTGGCGCGCGCCTTGGGGTGGTCGTGGTGACTACGCCTCAGAATAATCCTTCGTTTTCCCAGCCCATGAATATCTTGCTGGATCATGCTGACAAACAGCCTCCCGCGCCGGGTCAACCGGGCCTGTTTGTGTTGGGTGGTGATGGCGTGCTGGAAAACTTGCTCAATGAATGTGGTTTGAAAGACGTGCAAACCAGGGTTATGCGTGCACCTATCCGGGTAGCGAACGTGGACGACGCATTATCAATGATGCAGCAGGCTTTCGGAGCCTATCGTGCTGTGGTGTCTGACCTTGACGAGTTTGAGCGGGAAAAGGCGTGGTCCGCTGTGCGCGATTGTCTCAGCCAGTATGAAAACGAAAATGGTTACGAGGCCGAGATTGAAGTGATGATTGGGTGTGGAAGGAATCCATAACACTAACGACTCTTCGTTGCCAGATACCTGGCGGGCAGCCGGGACTATTTAGCCTGGGGCTAGGTCGACGAATCCTGGTTACGCTGATCGGCCAGCTTCTCAAGCACGCTGTCGCCGGTATGGTGGATTTCTTCATGCATCCAGTTGACCACCGGGAGGGCGCGATCAAGAAACTGCTCGGCCAGCTCGCGACGCTCGGGAAATTTCTCGGCCTGCTTCACCAGCACGCTGGCTATCGCCACCTCGCTTAGAATCCGGGTCAACCGTTTGGCGTGCAGCAGTCCAAAACCAAAATCGCGCCTGGCATCCCAGTCCGTGAAAAAAGCATGGGGCCACTCGGTCAGCTTCTTGTCAGTTACGTAGCTCCACTTGTCCTTAGCGATGCGAGCAAGAATGTGCTGTATAGCTCCGTAGCCCTTGCTTTGCAGGCCAGCCAGCTTGCGCTTCAGCGGGTCGAGCGCCGACAGGCTTTGGACACGCGACTGGGCCGATACGCGCAAAAACTCAGGCAGGTCCTTCATTGCCTTTTGCAATTGGTCCTTCAGCGCCATTAGTGACTGGATTTCGCTGGTGCCCTCATAGATGGTCGTCACATAGGCGTCACGTACATACTTTTCGATCAGGTAATCGGTGGTGTAGCCAACTCCGCCGTGAATCTGCAACGCCAGGCTCGATAGCTCAATCGCCTTCTCGCTGGCCTGAAACTTGACCAGCGGGGTTAACTCCCGGGCCTGCCACTTTATCTTCTTGATCCTTCGACGTAGTGCATGAAGTTCTTTGGAATCGGCGGGTGGCGCCAGCTGCAGCTTGATCTCCAGTTGATTATACAGGTCAGTCAGGTAGGCTGCCCTGAAGCCCAGCGCGCGCAAACCCTTGAGTTCGACTTCGATCTTCTCGAGGTAGTCGGCGATCATCTCGTGTTGGTCGATGCTCTGGCCCATCGACTCTCTCTCGGCGGAAAACTCGCGCGCCAATCGAAAAGCACCCTCAATCAGGCCGATACATTCAAAGCCCACGGTCAGTCGAGCGTTGTTCATTAGCATTAGCATCAACTCGAAGCCCTGACCTCGGTTGCCGATGAGTTCGGCCTCACTGTTGTCGTAGCTCAACGAGGCAGTCACCGAAGCGTGGATGCCGAGTTTCTCCTCCAGCCGGTCGATCTTGACGTTATTGATGGTATTGCCGTCACGCTGGATCTTTCGTGGCACCCAAAACAGCGACAAATTCTTGAGACCCTCGTCGCTGTCCTCGGTCTTGGCCAGGACTAGCTGGTGCTGACCGTGGCCCGAGGTAATGAAGATTTTTTGGCCGGTCAGTCGCCAGGTGCCGTCATCGCCCAGCACACCTTTGGTGCGAATGGCGCCCAGATCGCTGCCGGCATTTGGCTCGGTCATCACCATGCAACCAAACTGCTCACCGCCAGCTATTTCGGCTATGGCCTGGTCGAAGCGGGTCTTGAGCAGTCTCGAGCCATCGTGCTCGATAGAACCTTCCTTCAGCGAATAGGCCAGCAGACTCAGGGCAATGCCGACGTGCATGCCATAACGCCCAACCAGGGCAGTGTCGGCGCGACCTAACATCTCACTGACTACGAAATAGGTGGTAATCGGTGCGTTGAGGCCGCCAAGCGCGCGGGGCAGGTTTAGGCCGTACAAACCCATGTCGCGAAAGCCCTCGAAGATCCTGGTTGCTTCGTCCGGCATCACCACCTCGCCGTCGACCAGCTTAGGGTGGTGGTTGTCGAGCTTGCGTACTACGGATGGTGCTACCTCGGTAGCGACATACTTGCCCACGGTATCTAGCACGTCGAAGTAAAACTGCACCGCCTCATCGACGCTCTTGAAGCCTTCGGGATCCGTGAAGTCGCTTTCATACAGCGCCACTAACTCCGACCAGTCGAAGGCCTGCTCTACCTGAAATCGCAGATCCTCGTTATCCATATAGAAGTTAGTCGACATGTGCTACTCCCTTTCTAGGCCGGTGGTGATGACCAATCGCTTGCGAAATTCAGTCACTATCATCGGTGTGAACACACTGTCAAATCAGGCTATTTCAATTCTTTATTCTATAGTTTGATATGGATCAAATTTGGCAGGAAAATAAATTGAAAATGTTTAACCAATGGCTCCTCCGGGTAAGCCGCCTTTCGATTTGAAGTGGCGAACGGCAAAAAACGGCTGTGAGTTCAACTGGTCGATGCAACACATGCGTTAAACCTCTCTGCCGGTGTCTCGTACCCTAAGGTCTTT